>CAYQTV010000021.1:0-10407 GCA_964420525.1 uncultured Nitrososphaerales archaeon
GTACACATATGCAACCCTCTATCGTAGATGTAGTTCTCATAATACTTGATATCTGCCTCATAAACTGGTAAGAGGTTTCTTATGCTCTTCTTGCCCGGAGCCCCTCCTATAGCTAATGGGTCCTTGGCTATTATCTTCGTAACCTTCACGATTCCATCTCTAAGCAGATCTAGCTTCTCCTCTTCTACTAGATCTAAGATATCATCTCTTTCCCTTTTTAAGTACATGAGTTCAGCTGGACTTAAGCGAGAATAACAATACGGCTTATGCCCCGTTTTATCGTAGTAGTAATATATCTTATTTGTTTTAGGATCTAAGAACTTTAGGTAAGCAACTCCTTTCTCTCCATCGTATCCCGCCCCTATTAGAAATCCTTCCTCTATCTCATCTCGTCCTTCTAGTATGGATCGTAGTTTCTGTGTTAAAGTTAAGGTGTTTGCCCCCATCCTCCTCTTAATAATATAGGAGTAACTTATAAAACCTTAGGAATCGATGTGAATGTACCCCGCCTGACCCAGGATGAGATCATAGGTGGTAGCCATCCTCCCTCTCCCTATCAGCGGGGCTAAAGAGGTATATGTCTAAACGACCTTTAAAGTTTATTTCGCTTAACTCCTTGTACCTTATGGGTTGGATGTAGAGGAAAGAGTAAGGTTGGTATTAAGAGAACCTACTGAGGAAGTGGTAACGGAGGAGGAGCTTAGGGAACTTTTTAAAGTCAATGATAGACCAAATCACTATATTGGATTTGAAATATCCGGACCTCTACATTTAGGGAGCTTAGTAGTAGCCGGATTTAAGCTTAGGGACTTCGTAAAAGCCGGAGTTAGAACGAGAGTTTTCCTCGCCGATTGGCACAGTTATATAAATGATAAGTTAGGAGGAGATTGGGAAAGAATTAAGAGAGCGGCGTATTATTACAAAAAGGCCTTCGAGGCTTTCGTACCGGGGGTAGAGGTAATACTCGGTAGCGATCTATATTCTAAAAATGATGAATACTGGAAGAATTTAATTAAATTTTCAAAACACGTAACGTTAAGAAGGGCCACAAGAACTTTAACTATAATGGGTAGAACTGCCAAAGAGGCCTTGGATATAGCTCAGTACATCTATCCAAGCATGCAGGCGGTAGATATATGGGCTCTAAACGTAGATATAGCTCATGCAGGAATGGATCAGAGGAAGGTGCACATGTTAGCGAGAGATGTATTTCCTAAAATGGGATGGAAGCCTCCGATCGCTGTACATCACCATCTACTGCCCGGATTAGAGGCTCCTACTAAAATGGGGTTTGATGAAGATGAGAAGATGGATGAAAAGATATCGAGCAAGATGAGTAAGTCTAAACCTTGGACCGCCATATTCATCCACGACCCTCCAGAGCTCGTTGAAAGGAAGTTAATTAAAGCCTGGTGTCCTGAGAGGATGGTTGAAGGAAACCCTATTTTAGAGATAGCAAGGTATATCGTATTTCATGAAAGAGAAGAGTTTAAGGTAGAAAGACCTTCAAAATACGGAGGCGATATCACCTTTTACTCATATAAGGAGTTAGAGGAAGCCTACCGTAACGGAAAGCTACATCCATTAGATCTAAAAAAGGCCGTCGCTAAGGAGATAAATAGGATAATAGAGCCGGTTAGATCGATTTTCATAAACGATAGAGGATATTTCGAGACGTTAGTAGAGGACTGAAATGAACATTACTAAGGAGATTTGGGAAATAGAAGTAGAGAGGGAGGTAAACGAGCTTTATCCTGGAGTTTCCGCCTTATCCATAGGTGTGAAAACGTTTAATAAAAAGGATTATAATTTAGACAAAGCCTTAAAACAGGTAGCCTCAAAGATAGGATATAATCTAGATAATTTAAAGGATATTCCGAAAATTAGGGCTTATAGGGACTTTTACTGGAGAATGGGAATAGATCCTACAAAACAGAGACCTGCAAGCGAAGCCTTGGTAAGAAGGCTATTATCTAAGGGAAGCATACCTAAGATCTCCTTTATAGTAGATGCTGGTAATCTAGCTTCTATTGAAACCCTGATTCCCATAGGAATATACGATACTAGGTTTATTAAAGGACCATTAAGACTTAGACTAGCGAGAGAAGGGGAGGTATTTGTAGATATAACGGGGAAGGAGAGAAAGCTAGGTAAGAGGGATATAGTTCTATCGGACAACGAGGGACCTTTACATGTTTTCCCCTATAGGGATTCTTTTAGAACTAGGGTAAGGGAGGATACCGAGGAAGTGTACGTAGTAGCTTGTGGAGTTAAGGGTATAGAAAAAGAGGATTTAAAGGAAGCTCTTGAAAGAGTTTGTTACTGGCTTCGTAACCTTTAGCTTTCCTTAAATAGCGATAGATCTAAGTCGACAAGCTCGTTAGCTAATTGCGCTAGAGATGCATAGAAGCTACCAGGCTTTCTCTTTTCAACCGCTTTTGCGAAATCACCTACCCACTTCGTTAAGTGATCGGTTAAAAACATCCTTTCCCCTTCTTGAATAATAGCTGCATCGGCTATTCTCTCCCTCTCAAGCTCTTCAGCCTCTAATTCGCAAAGGGAAGCCATTATAGCTAGTTCAAGCCCGATATGGTCTTCAGCCTTTAAACCCCTTAAATCCACCTCTAGCCCTAACGAATTGTAAAACGCTTTAACGAGCCCTAACATCTCTTTACCATAATACTCGTGTGCATAAGGAGATACGTATAGATCGCTTCTTTCATTGAACAGCAGATCGAACTCCTCCTTTATTAGATCTACGTCTTTATTCAATAAAAATTCCTTTACTTTACCGTAATTCTCGGATCCCTGAAAAACACCATCTAAGAAATTCAATATATCTCTATTGCTCAATCTCGTGAACATTTCATCGGAAGGTTTTTCTAAAAAGAATCCTGAAAGCCAAAGGTAAATTAAACTTCTGCCTCTCGCAATAGCTGCTATCTCTTTAATATCCTCCTTTTTACTCATTCTTCATCAATCCATAACTACTACATAACGCAATATAAACCTACTGATGGAAAGGTTAAAATCGACGATCTCAATATGTCTCCTCTAATGAATGTCCCCATAAATTCGCCCATTTTGGGGGAGGAAGAGGAAACGTTAGTTAAGGAAGTACTGAGAAGCGGACAGTTAACGAGCTCTTCTCTTAAAGGAGGAGAGATGGTAAGAAGGTTTGAAGAAGGCCTAAGGGATTTTATAAAGGCTAAAGATATAGTAGCCGTAAGCTCTGGTACAGCTGCTCTCCAAATAGCTCTAATAACATTGGGAATAGGGGTGGGAGATGAGGTTATAGTACCGTCGTTTACCTTTGTGGCAACAGCTAATGCGATTTTATCAGTTGGAGCTAAGCCCGTTTTTGTCGATATAGATGAACATTATACGATAGATCCTGAGGATGTAATTAAAAAGATCACGAATAAAACCAAGGCTATAATACCTGTACATCTTTACGGACATGTAGCTAATTTAGAGGCTATTCTGGAGATAGCGAACAAAAGATCCTTATATGTAATTGAGGATGCAGCACAAGCTTTAGGAAGCGAATACAGAGGAAAGATGGTAGGTAGATGGGGAGATGTAGGCTGTTTAAGCTTCCATCCTAGCAAGATTATAACTACGGGAGAAGGAGGGGCTCTAATTTTTGAAGATGAGAAGCTTGCTGAAAAGGCGAGGATGATCAGGAATCATGGCATGGTTAAAGGTTACGATAGCAGAATATTTGGGTTAAATTTTAGAATGAGTGAAATCCATGCAGCGATAGGCATTGCTCAATTAAAAAGGCTAAACGAGTTCCTGAAAAGGAGAAGGGAAAACGCAGAAAAGCTTAGGAGGCTATTAACTGGTATTGAGGAGATAAAGCTTCCTCGTGAAAGAGAAGGCTGCAGGTATAATTGGTATCTATTCACTATCTCATCTAGTAAAAGGAACGAAATAAAAAGGGCTTTAGAAGAGGAAGGCATACACGCTAGGATTTACTATGAGACTCCGGTCCATAAGCTCCCCTCGTTCAACTTGAATATCGATCTGCCTAGAACGGATATAGCGTCTAAATCGGTACTATCCCTTCCGGTACATCCTAAGGTCAATAATGTCGTGTTAGAGAAAATAGCTTACACCGTTAGAAAGGCCCTAAAAGCTTAAATGGCAATAAGATGAACTCGATGACGTATGTCGGGAGAGGCCGATATTAAGTACGAGTGTGTAAGATGTGGGACTGTGACTACGGCTAGCGAGCTTGCTCAACTTCCGGAGCTTAAATGCATATGTGGTTATAGGGTGTTTAGGAAGGTAAGACCTCCAGTCGTTAAACAGCTTAAAGCCGTTTAGTCGGTAGCCTAATTAATGCTATTCTTAATTAGAAGGTAAACGCTTGCTCAACCCCATCTAATATTGATGTTCGTTAAAAAGCGTAACGCTTTTAGACAAATATGGAGAAGTATATTAAGCAGTTAATTGGAGTGTTATGTAATGAGACCCGCTAAACAAGTGGGAATTCTAGGTTATGGAGCCTACATACCAAGATATAGAATACCAACTACGGAGATCGCGAGGATGTGGAGGGGAGAAGGATCTGGGCCTAATAAGGAGAAAGCCGTTGCTGGATTAGATGAGGATACCGTTACCATGGCCGTGGAGGCAGCTAGAAGAGCGATGGATATGGCAGAGGTGAGTAATCTAGGAGCTATCTTAGTTGGAACGGAATCTAAGCCTTATGCCGTAAAGCCTACAAGCACTATCGTAGCCGAAGTTTTAGGTTTCCATTATGTACTAGCATCGGATTTGGAATTTGCATGCAAAGCTGGTACCGAAGCGATCCAAATGAATATGGCTTTAGTAGGTTCCGGGATGATAGATTATGGACTAGCTATAGGCGTGGATACAGCACAAGGAAGGCCAGGAGACGAACTCGAATATACCGCCGGTAGCGGAGCTGCGGCTTTCGTAATCGGTCCAGCGAACGAATCCCCTCTCGCTATAATTGAGGAGAGCGTATCTTACGTTAGCGATACTCCCGATTTCTGGAGGAGATCGGAAGAGAAATATCCTAGACATTTAAGCAGATTTACCGGAGAACCGGCATATTTCCATCACATTATAGAAAGCGTGAAAAGCCTCTTAGAGAAAACGGGATATAAACCTCAAGATTTTAAGTATGCGGTTTTCCATCAACCAAATCCGAGATTTCCTATAACGGTAGGTAAGAGGCTAGGGTTTAAGACTGAGCAAATAACGCCTGGGCTCTTGAATCCCGTAATCGGCAATACCTACGCTGGTAGCAGTTTGCTGGGCTTTGCGGCGGTTCTAGATGAAGCATCTCCAGGAGATTTGATATTATTGTCCAGCTTCGGTAGTGGAGCGGGGAGTGATTCCTTTATAATAAGGGTAACCGATGCGATAGTTGAAAGGCGTAAAAATCACATTACCGTAAAGAGCATGATTGAAAAGGGAATTAGAATAGATTATGCTCTATATGCGAAATTTAGGGGGAAGATCTGGTTATGAGCAGGGTATTCGTAGCCTCGGTAGGCCTTGTACCTATAGGAGATCAATGGCATAAATCTATATCCGACTTAATGGTAGAAGCCGCCTTAAAGGCGTTGGATAAATGTCCATGGGCTAAGCCAGATAGGATAATAGTAGGCAATATGTTCTCGGGAGCATCTTCGAGCCAGGAACATTTAGGTGCTTTACTAGCGAGTTGTTTGGGATTGAAAGGAGTGCCAGCCTTTAAGGTGGAAGCTGCGTGTGGTTCCGGAGGAGTCGCTGTTCATGAAGGCTACGTAGCCGTTAAAGCAGGGTTAGCTGATGTAGTTTTAGTTGTAGGAGTGGAAAAAATGAAAGACATTCTAACTCCTCAAGCTACTAAAGCTTTAGCGATGGCTGAACATGCAGATTATACTCAAGTAGTAGGAGCTACCTTCATATCCCTAAATGCCTTAGTTATGAGGTATTACATGGAAAAATACGGGGTAACGAGGGAGGAGATGGCGGCGTTTCCCATTATAGCTCATAAGAATGCGGTAACGGCTCCACATGCACAATTTAAGAGGGCTATAACCCTACAAGACGTACTGAATTCACCAATGATCTCAGATCCCATTAGATTGCTCGATAGCTCGCCAGCTGGAGATGGAGCGGCAGCCGTTCTATTGGTAAGCGAAAAGTACGCATCTAAGGAGAATTTAGTTGAAATAATAGCCTCTGAGGTAGCGAATAACTACTTCTTAGTGGTTGAAAGAGAAGACCCTCTATTCTTAGAAGCGACGTATATAGCTCTCAAAAGGGCTCTAGATAAAACGGGGTTAAAGATAACTGATATAGACTTCTTCGAGATACACGATGCCTTCACGATCACAGCAGCTTTAAGCCTTGAAACAATGGGATTGTCTGAAAGAGGAAAAGCTCCAAGAGATGCCTTGAATGGGAAGTTTGAGTTAAATGGGGAGTTTCCAATATCTACCTTCGGAGGATTAAAGGCGAGAGGCCATCCAGTTGGAGCAACGGGTGTTTACCAAGTTGCTGAAGCTTATTTGCAATTAACGGATCAAGCAGGACCAAATCAAGTTAAGGGGGCGAAGTACGGCCTTACTCATAACTTCGGAGCCTTAGATATTACAACGGCCGTTCATATACTCAAGAGGGTGGGATGATGATACCAATAGCTTTTTGGAGGAATAGAAGGAGGTATTACAATCTAATTGGAAACAAATGCAAATCATGTGGAAAGGAGTACTACCCTCCCGTACATGTATGCAAAAAATGTGGGTCTAAGGATCTAGTGGATTGGGAAATGCCAAAGGAAGGTAAAGTGATTTCATATACTATACTACTTGAACCTGCCGAAGAATTCAAACCGTACGCTCCGATTTACTTAGGGTTAATCGAGCTAACTAATGGCGTTAAGGTAATAGGGATGTTAACTGATGTTAGAAAGGAGGACATCCGCATAGGTATGAAGGTACGGGCTACGCTTAGAAAGCTAACCGAGGACAGAGACGGAGGACAGATATTTTACGGATATAAGTTCGTTCCGGTGGAGTAAGATCATTTTCCGCCATTTTCCTTTTTCTTTAGAAAATCCTTAAGGAGAAGCAAACCTATCATTGTTTTCGCATCTTTAATCTCTTCCTTTCTGATCAAATTAAGGGCCTCCTCTATCTCGTATTCCCTTACTTCGATCATCTCTCCCGGCTCCCTCGCTATTCTTCCTCCTCTCACAACGTTAGCAAGGTAGACATGGATAACTTCGCTACTATACCCGGGAGCTAAGTAGAAGGAGCCAACTTTCCTCAGGTTCTTTACAAGATACCCTGTTTCTTCCTCAAGTTCCCTTTTCACGCAACTTTCTAAATCTTCACCTTCTTCTAGAGTTCCAGCCGGTATTTCCCAAATCCATTTCTTTACTGGATGTCTATATTGTCTTTCCAAGATTACTTTACCCTCCTCGTTTATAGCGATAACGGCAACAGCGCCGGGATGCTCTACGTACTCCTTTTTACTGACTTTCCCCTTGTACTCTATTAGATCCCTTACTAATCTAAACACCTTTCCTTTATAGACCTCAATGCTTTCTCTTACTTTAGGAAGCTCCATATCTTACCCTTTCCATCCCTACAATAAAAAACGTTTTAAGTTCTCGCAAACTAAAGAGAGATGTTGTCCATCTCATGGAAAGAGCTAATCGTAGGCAGATTTCGTAAAAGAGTGAATAGGTTCAAAGCGGAAGTTTACATTGGAAATAAAGTAGAGGAGGTCTACGTTCCGAACCCCTCCTCTTTAGAGGGGTTGCTTACGTCGGGTAATCCGGTATACTTAGTGCCTTCGAAAAAGGGAAAGACCAACCTAGATCTACTAGCTGTATATGTCAAGGGAAAGCTCGTATCCATCGATTCCAGAATTCCAAACATACTTTTTAAAAAGGCATTAGCGAAAGGAAAGTTAAAGGACTTCGTAGGCTTTGAAATAGAAGAAGAGAATGTAAAGCTAGGAAATAGCACGATCGATTTTCTATTAAAGAGAGAGGAGGAGCATGCTTACGTGGAACTAAAGAGCTGTAGCCTAGCGTTAAAAGGAGAAGCCCTATTTCCTGAAGTTCCTACTAAGAGAGGAGCTCAGCAGCTTCTCGATTTAGCTTACGCGGTAGAAAGAGGATATAAGGCCTTTATTGTGTGGATCGTTCAAAGATATGACGTTTCTTATTTAAGGCCTTCTGAAGAAAGGGATCCTAAGTTTAAGAGGGCGTTATTGAATGCGATTAATAGAGGAGTAGTTCCCTTAGCTTACAGAACTAGATTTAACGGCTTAAAGCTTGACGTCCTAGAAGAAATACCGGTCAAGGTATAGAAGCTTTAACCTTTTCTACAAGCTCATTTAGCTCTACCTTTCTAGTACACAAATCGATAGTTAAAGGAGTAATTGATATAGCCCTTAAATTAAAAAGAGCATGTGCATCGCTCCCTTCTGGATACATGGTCAACCTTCTTCCCCATATCCAATAATAGGGTTTTCCTCTGGGATCTATCCTTTCGATTACGAAATTATCGTACTTAGTAGGAGCCGGCCAAGTTACAACTACAGGAGTATTTTTATTTAGCTTAAACGGGAAGTTTACGTTCAAGAGATCGACGTTCTCAGGTAGCCCATTTTCAATTACGTATTCCACTATCGTTCTTGCTATCTTTGCTGCTTTAATAAAATTACCCGGAACTTTACCCGCTGAAAAGACGAACTTTTCCCCTATTTCCATTGAGAAAGCTAGTGCTGGAATTCCCATTAATGAAGCCTGAATAGCAGCAGCTACCGTTCCGCTCGCATATATGTCTTGTAGTCCTGTATTATCTCCTATATTTATTCCAGAAACAACGATTTTCGGTTTCTCATTAAATAGCTTGAGAAAGGCCATTAAAATCGCATCTACGGGGCTACCGGAGATGACATATCCATTTACGCCCTTTATTTTAAGCCTTCTAATCCTTAGCGGTTTATGAAAGGTAATACTCATGCTCGCTCCACTCCTCTGCCTTTCCGGAATGGAGAAGGAAACCTTTTCTAGCGATGAAAGTTCTTGAATTAAAGCATGAAGCCCTGGGCTTGCAGGGCCGTCATCGTTACTTATGAGGATCAAGGCTTACATACCTTTGGCTTCTAGCAATTTAACCTTTCTTAGATAGTATAAGGTAAACTAACAGGGAAGCGAGAGAAGCGATTAAGAAAGAGAAGAGGAGAAGCAAACTCAGGTCAACAAACCCATGTCCTCCTAATTCGGATGTCGTAGCTTCGGAGCTAGGCGGTGCCTTTAAATACGGAGGAGCTCCCTTAAAGCTCTCCGGTACAGGAGGGAAGGCGCTATATCTATCTCCTTGAATACTCACTGACGTAAATTGTGGAGTCGAAAATGAGAAGGAGATAGCTAAAGCTATTCCTATTATAACTCCTAAGCTTATCCCCTTAAGCACCTCCTTAAGCATTACTCACTATAATACAGAAGATGTCGGTTTAAAAGTCTAAGCATTAGAACGGGATATTTATATAGTACCGCGTTCTCCCCACCTTGGAGCTGAACGGATACGAGGAATAACCGATTTTCAAGTAAGAAGGATTCTTACTTGAAGAAGCCAGTTGAGGTAGGTAAGGAATATAACGTAAGCATAACGGAAGTAAGCAGAAGAGGAGACGGAGTAGCGAGGGTAAAGGGCTTCGTTATATTTGTACCTAGAGCTAAAAAAGGAGAAAGTCATAAAATAAAGATCACGAGGGTTTTCGAAAGGTACGCAACGGCTGAGATCGTAAAGGAAATGTAAACTACGTCGGAAGTAAAAGACGTATTTCACTTCCTATTTTTTATTTAGAATAGGTATTTTAAAGAAATTAAACCGCAAAAGTATATATTAGCTACAACACATACCTATGGTAATAAGCTCTCAAGGGGGTAAAGATGGTCGAGATCATCGATCATGACGTTTTGGTATTGGGAACTGGAATAGCTGGTTTAAGAGCGGCTATAGAGATAATGAGGAGAGAAGAAGGTAAGGTAAACGTCGGAGTCGTTTCAAAGGTAGCTATAATGAGAAGCCACTCGGTAGGTGCTGAAGGAGGAACAGCGGCCGTCCTCTATCCCGAAGAAGGAGATAGCTTCGAGCTTCACGCTTGGGATACGGTAAAGGGAAGCGATTTCTTAGCGGATCAAGACGTGGTTTTCGATTTTGTTAGAGCGATGCCTCGAGAAATTAGGCTATTGGAACATTGGGGCCTTCCGTGGTCGAGGAGGCCCGATGGGAGGATAGCTCAGAGACCTTTCGGAGGTCATAGCTTCAATCGAGCGACGTTTGCAGCAGATAAAACGGGCTTTTTTGAGATGAGAACGTTATACGATAAGCTTCTAGAATATGATAATTGGGAGAG
>CAYQTV010000022.1:0-10325 GCA_964420525.1 uncultured Nitrososphaerales archaeon
CACTTACAAGAGGGTGTAATGCTATCACATAGTCTTTATTAATTTTTTGAAGTTATACTTTGATGGAAGGATATGAAGGGAACTGTTTCTTTTGAGGAGGAAGTAAGAGAGAAAATTAAGAGGCTTGGAAGATTAATGGGCTTTGAGATAGATGAAGAATGGACGCCTTCCTCCCTTAGAGAAAAATCGAGAAGGGATTACTACATACCGCGTATAGATATAGTCTGGTTTAAGAAATCTAATCCCAGGTTTATCAAGTTCTTAAAGATGTTTAAGGAGCAGGACGTATTAGATCCTTACAGGGACTTAGAAAAAGAGATCGTTATTGGTTTCGAAATCGAGCTCTCAGATCGGCCAACAAAGTATATCTTAGGAGATATTTCCAATTTATCACGATTATGCGATTACGGCTTCATTATAATAAAAAACGTTGAGAACTTGGTAGAAAGATCGATTAAAGCAAGCAAAGCCTTTAGCATATTACACGGCTCCTCTAACGTTTTTGTTATCGATCCAAGGGATTTAGATAAAATCATACAGGAAATCGAAAAAGAATGAAGCGCGTTTGCTCTTACACGCCTTCCCTATTATCTACTTTAGGATGATTAAGGAGGATTTCATAGATCTCCCTTTGATCTACGTCGACCACCTTTCTCTAAACCCTCCCTCAATATCTTAACCACTTCTCCTTCGGGTATTCTATACCTACCCGAAGGAAGCCTAATAGCTTGGATTCTTCCTTTCTTTATCCATCTCCAGATTGTTCGACGATCTACGTTTAGTATGCTAGCCGCTTCCTTAACCTTTAATAACCTGCCTCCTATAGACATATGATCACCTATTAGACAAAAGCGCATAAAAGATAACAAAGAAATGGCTAGTTTCGTTATACGTTTGTTCAAAAATTTAACTAGAAACCTTTATATTGGCCCGCGGCACCATCTTTTCCAACTTTAGTGCTAAATCCTGACTTTAGAAAGGAAAATGCATGTCAGTTAAGTTTATCTACTAAGGAAAGGACAAACGGAATTAATGACTAAAGTTAGGGATTTAATGATTAAGAATGTTGTTAAAGCGTCACTAAAGGAAAGAGTTATAGATGCAGCGAAGAAAATGAAGGAGACAGGGGTTAGTTCGCTTGTTGTCACCGAGGGAAATAAGGTAAGGGGAATAATTACTCGAAGTGATTTTATAGACCGTGTAGTAGCGGAGGCAAAAAATCCAAATACAACATTAGTTGAGGATATCATGACCAAGGACGTTCTTACAATAGATGCAAATGCGAGTATAATCGATGCTTTGAAGTTGATGAACAAGTATAAGTACAGTCAACTACCTGTAGTAGATAAGGGAGAGCTCGTAGGAATTATAGCAATTCGTGATGCTTTAAACTATATTGCCAAGCTCTTTACAGCAAGCGGCTGGGGACAGACGTAGGGTCTTTTCCCTTTTTACTTAATAAAAATTCACATATCGAACTCGGTTACTTTTGTTCTTCACGCGTCTTTTCTCTTTTAGGTTTTACTATAAGAATAGGACCTTCTTTCCCTACTATGATCACGTTCTCATTTTGCTTGATAACCGTATCGGATCTGGCCTTCCAGTACTCTCCTCTATATATTACAAAGCCCGGCTTTTCAGGTGTTATTTCATCCACAGCTACAGCTTCTTCTCCCTTAATTATATATTTAAGGAAAGGCGGTTTTCTCCTAGCCTTAATTACTTTATAAGCTGCGAAGATGAAGAATCCTCCTAAAAGTAGAGGTATGGTTATGCTTGCTAAGTAAAGAGTTGTTATCCATTCATGAGAAATTGCCCATTCTCTTGGAAAGAGGAGGAGGCTACCGATTAACGTACATACTAGGCCTGAACCTCCAACTATACCAAATCCTGGCGTAAAGAGCTCATAGAGAAGTAAGATGGCGCCTAGAGCTATGAGGAGAAGCGCTCCGAAATTCACGTCCTTAATCATACCTAAACCTATCAAACCTAATAATAATAGAATCCCACCGACTACTTCTCCACCGACACCAGGAGAAGTCAGGCCGAAGATTAGCAAATAAAGCCCTACCATAAGCATGAAGAACGCTATCATAGGCTCAGATAGAGTCTTTAGAACTCTAATTCTAATGCTTGGGGACCAGTTAATTGTGTTTGCGTCTTTACTTTTAATTGTAAAGTTCCCTGAAGCCGTTAAAACCGTTAAACCGTCGATCTTAGTTTTTAAATCATCTATGGAGTTTGCAATGAATTCGATTACACCCCACTTTTTTGCCTCCTTGTTATCTAAGTTTAAGTTTTCCTGCACACAGAGTTTAGCGACGGTTTCATTTCTATTATGCATTTTAGCTCTTTCAACGAGAAAGGCCGTAAGAGCATTAATCGTTTTCGTGTCATTTACTGGTTGTCCTCCACTGAATGAGAGAGCGATAGGTTGACATGAACCTATAATCGTATGAGGAGCCATTGCTGCAATGTGGGTTGAAAAGAGAATATACGTTCCAGCGGACCAAGCCGTTGCTCCACTTGGATAGACGTACCCAATTACCGGAACTTTTGAGCTTTCTATAAGTTTGATTATTTCAAAAGTTGCATCGAGGCTACCTCCTGGGGTGTTCAGCAAAAGTATTAGCGGACTATCGCTTTCCTCTGCATATGTTAAAGCTTCCTTCAAAAGTTCAACGGACATTTGAGAGATCGTTCCTTCAAAATTAACAACTACTATGGAACGTTTTTGCTGTAAAGCTTCCTTTTCGAAAGTTAGAGAAGTAGGTATTAATAAAAAGATCAGAATTAAGAGTAAAAAAAGAGTTTTGTGTTTCCTTAGTAAGCATCTTTTACTCGACATTATTACCTTTTAGAGCCTTTCTCTACTCCTTTCAAAATACCGAGCATAGTCGCGAGATCCTAACCTACGCCTGTGGATGTAACGACTATCATGTTTTTCTCCCTCGCAATCTCTGTAAATGTTTGGAGTTCACGAAGCCTCATAGCCATGGGGTTTGCCTGGTACAACTTAGCGGCCTCAGCCATTTTAGCTGCTGCTTGGTATTCTCCTTCAGCCATAATTATCCTCGAGCGTCTCTCCCTTTCGGCCTCGGCCTGTTTAGCTATCGCTCTTTGCATCTCCTCTGGAAGGGAGACGTCCTTTATAGATACCTGTACGACCTTTATGCCCCATGGATCCGTGGCCGTATCTATAATCTCAGTTAAACGTTTACCTAGCTCTTCGCGCTTTGACAATAAGTCGTCAAGCTCGACCTGTCCAATCACATCCCTAAGCGTTGTTTGAGAAAGGAGATTCGTTGCATACGTGTAGTTTTCGACAGCAATGACGGCTTTAATAGGGTCGAAAACTCTATAGTAAACTACGGCATCAACGTCAACTGTAACGTTGTCCTTTGTAATTATCCTCTGCTTAGGAACATCGAAGCTAACGACTCTTAAATCAACGATTCTGAAGACATCTACTATGGGAATCCTGAAGAAGAGCCCAGGACCTTTTGCGCCTATAAGCCTCCCAAGTCTAAAAACGACAGCCCTTTCATATTCCTTAACTACTTTTATTGCCGATGATAGCAATACCAAGAGGAAAATTACGATAAGAAATGTTGTAGCAAGCGTCTCGAAACCAAGACTGAGTACCTGCATATACAATTGCATACAAGGTAGTTAGAAGTTAAGGAATATAAAAGGTTATGGGGCCGCCGCCGGGAATCGAACCCGGGCCCGGGGCTTTCCGCCTCTTTTGTGGTCCACAGGCCCCTGTGCTAACCACTACACAACGGCGGCCACGCACTATACTTTAGGGAGTAAGGATATATTAGCTTTCCCACACGTTTTTATATCACTAAAGTAAGCATAGTTTTGAAGGTGGAAGTATGAGTAAGCCTGTAGATTTGGGAAGCGTGAAGGAAGGATCATACATAGTATTAGATGGTGAACCCTGTAGGGTTGTACAAGTAGATAAGAGTAAGCCGGGAAAGCATGGTAGCGCAAAGGTAAGGCTCGTTGCTATTAGCATCTTTACTGGTTCTAAGAAAAGCTATGTGGGACCGGCTGATTCGAGAATTGAGGTACCTATTATAGAGAAACGTAGCGGTCAAGTTTTAGCCGTAACTCCAGACATGATACAAGTTATGGATCTTCAGACATTTGAAACATTTGAGGCTGAGAGTATAGAAGAGGATATTAAAGATAAGATAAAACCTGGAGTAGAAGTTGAGTATTGGAAAGTACTCGGCAAAACTAAAATAGTAAGGGTGAAGGGATAAAAGTAATGGGCCGGTAGTTCAGTGGTAGAATGCCCGCCTTGCACGCGGGAGGTCGCGGGTTCGAGTCCCGCCCGGTCCATCACTTCCTATTATTGGAGAATTCTAAAGGGAATTTTTACATTTAATGGGCCGGCCAGGATTCGAACCTGGGATCACCGCCGCGTCAGGGCGGTGTGCTAGACCAGGCTACACCACCGGCCCGCTCGATTAGAGTAGGGAGAAAGGAACTTTTAAGCATTCCGACGCAACTTTATTAAATAGAACATCGATTCTTAGAGATGATGAAAACGTCCGCTATACCGGGATTTTATAGGTTAAGTCCAGAAGAGAGAGTAAGGATCGTTAAGGATTTCGCAGGATTAACGGATGATGAAGCAAGGCTCCTTCTTTCTATGCATGGTCTTACGCTAGAGGTAGCAGATCGTATGATAGAGAACGTAATAGGTTCCATACAACTTCCATTAGGAATAGCTACCAACTTTTTGATAAACGATAAGGATTACCTTGTTCCAATGGCTATAGAGGAGCCTTCCGTCGTGGCCGCTGCAAGTAAAGCAGCTAAGATAGCGAGGGTTAAAGGCGGATTTAGAGCGCATGCCTCAAAATCCGTAATGAGAGGACAAATTCAGA
The DNA here is from genome assembly GCA_964420525.1 of uncultured Nitrososphaerales archaeon. GTDB lineage: Archaea > Thermoproteota > Nitrososphaeria > Conexivisphaerales > CALBHZ01 > CALBHZ01. Next base: position 4,905 of record CAYQTV010000022.1, read on the forward strand.
TCGTTAAAGTTAAAGATCCATATGCTGCTGGCCAACGCGTCCTTTCAATTAGGGATGAGTTGTTAGAAATTGCAAATTCGACAAACCCCACCCTTATAAAGTTGGGAGGAGGCGCCTTTGACCTCTCGTACAGAGTGTTAGAAAATACTAAAAGAGGCGATATGTTAATTGTTGAAATCTATGTCGATTGTAAAGATGCGATGGGCGCTAATACCGTAAATACGATGGTTGAAAGGATCGCTCCCTTAGTAGAAGATGTTACAGGAGGTACAGTTAGATTGAGGATCCTCTCCAATCTTGCTACAGAAAGGCTGGTTAGAGCATGGGCTGTATTTGATGAAAAGGAGTTGGGAGGAGAGGAAGTGGTAGACGGAATATTAGATGCCTATGCATTTGCAGAAGCTGACATCTATAGATGCACTACTCACAATAAGGGCATCATGAATGGAATTATTGCCGTGGCCTTAGCAACCGGTAACGATACTAGAGCTATTGAAGCAGGAGCTCATGCATACGCCGCGAGAAATGGGAGATATTCGTCCTTAACTAAATTTGCTAAAGATGCCGATGGAAATTTAGTTGGAAGCATAGAGTTGCCGTTAGCCGTAGGCATAGTTGGCGGAGCGACTAAAACAAATCCAATCGCTAAATTAGCTCTCAAAATACTAGGCGTTAAAAGCGCACAAGAGCTTGCTGAAGTAATGGCTGCAGTCGGATTAGCTCAGAATGTAGCGGCTTTAAGGGCACTGGTAACAGAGGGAATTCAGAGGGGACATATGAAGCTACATGCGAGAAACTTAGCTATAATGGCCGGAGCTAAACTCAATGAAGTAGATGAAGTAGTGAGTGAGTTAATTAAATCCGGTCAAGTAACATATGATAAAGCGGTTGAAATAATAAATAAGCTTAGGAAGAGGACGAAAAGTAATTAAGAAGGGGGTTGAACAAACTATAAAACGGCGGCGGTCGTCTAGCTTGGTCTAGGACATCAGCCTGCCACCGTATCAACGAGAAGTTCTGGAGATCCTTATGGAAATGGATTAAGGCTCAGAACTTAGATGGGAAGTATGAACGATCTACCTATACTGGAGCTAAAAGGTATTACAAATGCTTGTTCGATCCAAGGGAAGTGTTCAAGCTTAGGAACATGAACGGATATTCGTGCTCAAACGCTTTGAAATCTCTAAAGTACCTCTCGGTCTTCCTAGGAATTCCGTCTCAGTTCGATGAAATGCGTAGGAGAGCTGGATTGAAGCGGAGCTCAAGAAGCGCCTCTAATGTGGCTTTAAGGATCTTAGCTTTAGATGCGGTCAAGGAGGCCTTTTCCTACCTCGAGTTAATATCTAGATCTGGGCTAGATGAGAGGTATAAACAGGCTATATACTTCGCAGCTGAGACTGAGGTGAGGTCGAAGAAATCTTCATAATCCTTAAGCTTAAAGATGAAATTCTGATAGTAGATGGCTTTATGGAATGCTTCAGGTTAAAGGAGTTCTTACGCAGGAGCAAGAACATGTTCATAGTTTACTACGATGAAGTGATGGGGAAAGGCTTGAATTAATGGGAAGGATGGAAAGGGAAGACCTCTATTCGGCCTTGAAGAATGCTAAAGTTCCAGCTAGGCTTCAGATCTTGAGGGAGGCATGGGCTAACTTGCTGCTTAGAGATGGGTTAACTAGGGAAGAGGTCGATTTGCTTCAAGGGAGGGTTGGTAAGAGCGTGTTCGCGAGGTACTACTTTACCGTCGATAAAAGGAGGCTGCATAACGCAATATCTAAAGCAATCTCTAAGATCAAGAGAAAAATAAAAATTAAGGGGGTCTTCTCCTCCTCTCTGCGCTTCATGAATACTCCAGTCGCTAGAAAGGCTACTCCAGCTATTATGCCTCCAACTAAGTAGTTCAATCCGAACGACACCATCAGTAAAAGGGGAATGAAGAACTTGAAGACGAGCTCTTCAGACGGCGCTACTATCAACATGTGAAATAGAGCTGGGTTTCCAACGAATATAGGCAGGGTTTGAGCGAAGCTCTGCCCGTGTAGATAGGAAACTCCGTAGGCTATTCCTATCAATCCAGCTAAGCTAGCTAAGTATCCTCTCATCAGCTTTACAGCGTACATAATCTCCCCTCGAATTGTAAGCTTGAATTAAGACGGCTCCGAAGACTAAGGCCATAATTTGGCTTATAGCGTAAATTACGAATACCAATAGATCTCTGAAGTCCTGCTCGTACAGGTAGTTCAGCATGTTGAATAGGAATATTATGACTCCTAGAGAGGCGAAGAGGTAGGCGTCGTAGGGATGCTCTACCTCTTCCATCAATAGATAGAAATTTTTAACTCTTAGATACTTTCTTCGCCTTCTTAACGGCCTCGATAAAATCGTTCGCCTCTATCTTAAACTCCTTCGATATTTCCTCGACGATGCATCTCTCTATTACGTTAACACCAGACCCATAAATTCTTTCTAACAACCTCATAAATATCTCGGGCTTATCCGCTATCGCATCTACATCCGTATTGAATTCCCTTTTTAAGTACCAGTAAATTACGTGCTTTACGTTCTCCCCTAGATGGCTTAAGCCTCTATCTACGCAGGCTAAAACTCTGCTCTTAAATCGCCTCATCCGATCACCTAAACTATGGGGGTTAGTTTTACGATGGGGTATCCCTTGGAGTAATCGTACTCCAAGTGACATATTCGAGATGGCGGTCTTATAGAGTAGGTAACTAACGTAGCATCCGCTACGTCTAACTTAACGTGTCGATCGCAAAAGGCCAACAGCTTCCCCTTGATTTCGTTATCCTCTTCTAGCTTGAGAACTAAAACATCGTTGAATTGCCTTATCTCAAGGCTTAACTCTAACACGCACTTCAATAACTCGTTTCCAGGATGGATCGCCTCCTCGATATCTAAATCGACGAACACGATACATGGCCTACCGCTTACCCCTTTAACCTTCATAGCTTCGCTCCACAATTTCTCGAATGATTTCTCCGTTGAAGTACGATCAAGCATAAAGAAGCATGGATCCGAACGATGTTCCTCGTAAAGCCCTATTCTAAACCTAGACTTTACAATGTCCTCCGATAGATGCCTAGCTATCGCTTCCTTAAACGTGATAGGGGCTATGCTCGCATGGGACATATTAACAGCGCATCCGTTTAAGGCTAGGAAGTTCAGCTCTATCGATGCCAACAGCGGAAGCTGCCAATCTGGAGGAACGGTCTTCCCTACTTCCAGTAAGATCGTCGAGCCCTTCCTCAGCCCTCCTTCAAATAGATCGTCTAGATCCTCGCTCCCTGAGGAGTAGTGGGTCTTCGTATGCTTCCTAGGTTCGAATTTTCGGGCTCTGAGCTCGGTCCAGTCCTCAACTCTAGCTCTTTGGAAGATCTTAAACCTTCCTCCATGTAAGGTGAAGAGGAAGCTCTTTTGAGGTATCTCGGAACCCCTCAGCTTATTCCACTCTATACGTCTTATCCTTCTTCCTTCAATCTCCTCGTCTTTTAGGGTAATTATGGCATCTACTAGGTAATCGGTGGTAGTTAGATGAGGTTCTTCGCTTATAAACACTAACTTAGCTTCATTCTCTTCGGCTATTCCTACGAGGGATTTCTCGATCCTCAACCTCTCCTTGAGGTCTAGCTCCTTAGCTATTGAATCCCAGCTATCTAGCACTATTAACGGCTTCTTTAGCTTAGTAACCGATTCGAATACCGACTCTAAAATGTTCGTCGCTCTGCCGAACCTTAAATCTTCGAATTTAGCGCCTCTAGCTCTAGGAGTAGCTTCTACTAGCTCTCCTTTCTCAATAAGCTCTTTTACATAGGGGTATTGACGTTCTAACTTCCCCTTAGATACTCTAGTGGAGATGTAAAGCCCTCTTCCCTGCATACGGAGTAGCTCGAAAGCGAGCGTCGTCTTGCCAGCTCCTGGCGGACCTTTAACAAGTATGGCCGTGATATTGGGGTTGAGGAGGCTCTCGAGCGGTAATCCCCCCCCCCTTCCAGCATTCGACCATTACTCTTCCTTAAGAAATCGAAAATTAAAAATTTTAATCTTCGCCTTTCTCAATTAGGTAGATAGCAGCTCCCACGATCGTGAAGATAGCTAGGCTAGCGAACATGGGCAGGTATACCCTCTCCTCTAAGTTAGTGCTCGTAACTTGAAGGTTATCGAAAGGAGCTACGCTCTGCCAATACAGATCCGTAGATAGAACCGCATAAGCCGAGTGCGAAATTGGCTGCTCGGTTATAGCATCGTATCCCTCTACCAATATCTCGATCTTTATGTAATACGTATGATCTCCTTGAGCGTAAGATCCAGATAGGAGCTCGTACCAAGGGCTCGTGGTGTTTCCGCTCCAAGGGAGGTCGGCTACGCTGGCTAGCTGATACTAGCCAGCTAAAACCCACGTTGAATTGTTATCTACGTTGTGGTAGATTCTAACGGTTATGTTCGCCGTAAGGAAGTACGTCGAGGATCTGGAGAAGGGTGGTAAGCATGATCAGAGGGAGTCTATAGAATCCTCCAGGAATTCAAATATAGGTTATCGGACGTTATGAGAGCTGAGTTCGAGGAATATGAACATCACATTCTTTCTGAGATAAGGAGGTTTAACGAGAGGATAGATGAGATAGAGTTAAGGTTAGCTGAATTGGAGAGGGATGGAGTTCACAAGCTAATTAGCATGGAGGCTAGAAGGTTGGGAATGACTGAAGAGGAATTCTTGAGGAGGGTGGCGAGTTTATTGAAAAGGAGATGATAAGAAAATGAATCTCGATCAATCTAAAGCTTTAAGTCTACTGGAAAGCTTCACTAGGCTTAGAGATGAATGTGAAAAGTTAAAAAAGAAAATGGAGGAGGGACGTCTAAAGGAAGGAGAGGAGCTTTTAGAGAAATACGGTAAGCTGGTAGAATCTTTGCTTGAATCTTATCATGACTTAAGACGTGATCTCGATGTTAGGGACACTACACTAAGTGTTATAGAACTCTATGATGTAGAAGGCGAACGAAAGGATCCTATAGTTATACTAACTCAAATAATTATGGAATGTAGCAAAGCTATAGGATATCTACAGACCATTTCGCTAAAGGATAAGTTGGACTCATTAAGAGAAGGAATTAGACCGCTGGAGCGATCAGACTATTTTCTGTAGATAGTGATTTTAAAAAAGTTAGATTAAAAAGACCAAAAGCAGTTTATCCCCAAGAATTCCTCAATATTAAAGGGATAATGAGATAAAAGAAGTCATTCCTTTAAACTAGATTTGAGCACAAGCTCAACCGCGGGTTGTTCCTCTGGCTTTAACCTATTTGAGTTTGCCAAATATCGATGCTCAGCAAAAGAGAACTAGAATTCCTAACTAACCCATCTAAGTTCGATCCAAATTATGCGGACGTCCCCCGTCACAGGATAAGG
>CAYQTV010000023.1:0-7884 GCA_964420525.1 uncultured Nitrososphaerales archaeon
TTCTCTAATAGCGATATCTCCTTAACGTACTCTCCATTTAAAACGAGCTTTGGTACATCAGGTCTACCTTGTATCCTACCCAATACTAAGGATAGGGATTCCGATATCCCCAATAACTCCCCAACTATCACCCTTCCATCAGTAGTTACTACATTTACCCTCTTTCCAACTAAAGTTGATAGCTCCTCCATAAATTTTCTAATTGAAGGGGATGACAAAGCTTCTCACGCTATAGATCTTAAAGGTTTATAGTATTTAAGTGTGAAGTTCACTTTTAAAATTTCTAAGAAATGCGAGTCTCTCTAATTTTCATTATAAATTTAGGAAGGAGGAATTATATGTTTGAATGTGACCTAGGCAACTATTCTGGATAGTTAGCACTTCTTTAAAGCAAGAGATATGCATTACTGTAGATGTGGAGGACGGACCATTAAGATAGAGGAGGAATTTGTTTGTGAGAGATGCGGTGTAGTTTTAGGAATTCACGAAGATCTCGTTAATCGGCAGGCGGTAAAAGAAGGAAAGTTAGGAAGTTATTTAGGCTTGTTTAGGGAAAACGTAAGTTTATTTGACGGACTATCCGAAGGTAATGGAACCTATATTAAGAAGTACTCGGATTTATTTTTAAGACCGAAAGAGGAAAAGATAAAGAGTAGGCTTGAAGCGATGGCTGAAAGACTGGAAAATCAATTAGGCTTACCTAGGTTTTTAAGAGAGGAGGCTATCGACATACTACTAAAGAGTGGAAAGAGCGCGACGGAAGCCACGCTAGCTTACGCATACGTAGTTGCTGCAAGGAAGAGAGGCAATTGGTACATTAGCTGGCATGTAGTGCAGAGGAAGTTGAGAGAGCTAGGCTATCGGTCGGATATATCCGATATATTTGCAAATGATGTTCACGTAGATTATTTAAATTACCTACCTAGTTTAGCGGAGAAGGTTTCGTTCTTTGTTAAAGAGAGAGTTAAGAGGAAGGGAAAGAACCCATTTATCTACTTTAATGAACTGTTAAAAGAAGCAAGAGCGCTATTTGATAAGTTCGACAAGTACGAGCTAGAAGGTCACAGCCCTTACTCCCTCGCTGTAACCGGCATTTTCTTAGCTGAGATTCAGCTTGCAAGAAGAGAGAGGAGGAAGCCCTTTTTTACGCAACAAGAATTAGCGAAGCTCACCAACATTTCAATTTACACCATTAGGGAGACGTCGTCATTTATGAGGAGGATATTAGGGGATCTAAATCGTCCCGCTGATCTTAAACCCATAATTAAGGTTAAAGTCAAAGATTGAGGCTTTCACGAAATCCTTAACCTCCACATAATAATAGAATGTGTGTGGTCCTCCCTTTACCCTGAAGTATACGTGGAAGTAATCCGTGCTTTCCATAAAAGTATAGCTTAATGTTTCATTGTGGTTCTTCGCTTTCCTCGCCATCTCGATTGCTTTCTCCCTATAATTCCGCACCATATCGATTACCTTTTCAATTCTCGCTGAGTGTCTAACGCTTAGTACATCTCTGTTTTCGACGAAGATTACGTCATCCCTCGATTTTAGCGATATGGAGATTAAAAGAGAGATGGGATATCCTCCTCTATTAAAAACCAGTTTTCCCATTATAATTCCTGGAAAATTCTTTATTGTCATCAAGTGAATGAAGTTCCTAGAGGAAATGCTTATGCTTGAAATCCAGTTAGATAAAATGGACCCTATGATAACTTCAGGTTTTTCACTTACCTCAAAGACCGTTCCTTTTGATAGAGCAAGATCTAAAGCTCCTAACATATCGGTTATTAAGATTCTTTTAAGGATCTCTATCTCCGATATCGCTAAGTTCTTCTCCACATTAGCCCTAATTATCTGCGATCTATTGTAGTAGAGGTCCGTTGAGGCATATATTATTGGAATAAGGGAAGTTACGAGCAATAGTAACGATATTGTTAAGGCTATCCCTTTCCGCATCTCAACTCCACCTTCCATTCAAATACAGCGCTCACGTTCAGGCTTTCAATCGATGGAGCCCCTCCTTTTCGTATGGATAAGTGTACAACTCCGGGATATGAGGGGTGAGGAAGTGGATAGGGTAGGCTTTTAGCCTCTTTTAGTATCTCGTAGCTATGGCTTCTTAACTCTTTTAAAAAGGCAATGTCTTGTTCGTTTACGCTGATATAGCATATTGAAAGGAGTAAAATGAGAGTTACTATTATCGCAAATGTTAAGTCGAGCTTCTCTATCATAGTACAACACCTATTAGGACTTTAATTACCTTATCTAGAACGTACTGAAGGGAAAACACTAGCACGATATATGTTAAAACTATTAGAAAGTAGGATAAGAATTCATCCAATTATCGTCCAACCTCCTCTTTCGAATTTAGCTTCACTACCGCTTTTTAAAGTGAAAGTCTTTTCGCCTAGATACGTCGATTTCGTTACGTTTTTACCGAGATAGTACAGGGTAACCAGCTTTGGACTATAAGATAGATACCAAGACGGGGTACCAGATGTTAACTTTATTTTGAGGTCGTATCCCTCAAAAGGCTGAAGGAGATTTATTAGGTCATCCAATAGGACAGATGGAGCATGGACGTTAAAGAACTCCTCTAAATTACATACCTTGGGCTCAAACATTGAAATTACTTGAAAGGCTAAAATTGTTGAAATTATAAGTAAGAAAGTTTCTTTCCATAGCTCGGCCATTTTATCCTTCCCTCCAATATAGCCTTCCGTTTCCGTAAAGAACTGTAACCCTACTAATGTTTGTACAGTTTAGCGTGAATTCCTCTGAAAAAACCGGTAAGATCCTTACAGCAGTATAGTTATTTGAAGAGACGCTTAATATCTTGCCCTCAACTCTTAAACTTAAAGGATGGCTCGTTACGATCGTAAATTCAACTTCCTTGTTCAAAATCCAAGCTCTGTAAGCAGACTCTTGAGCTTTATTCGCCACCTCTTCACACAGTATCCTAATCGCCTGTTCTGAAAAGCTTTGTAAGCTAGCATATACTAAGTTCGATAGACCTAGGACGATTACAGCCGTTATTACGGCTATTAAGCACTTCTCGAATATCTGTGCCAATCCAATTTTACAAGCTACGGGGGTATATAAAGGTCCTAAAGCTAGTAGGTTGATGGGGAGGTTAAGGGTAGGTCTACTAAGAGGAGTTTCCGATCTACCGATAATTGATTCCTATAAGGTAGGCTTATTCAAGATAGACGTGATAAAGGATGGAGAAAAAAGATATATCTACAACCCTAGTATTGGAGAGGAACTGCAGAAGTACATTAACGTTATTGAAAAGGCCGTTTTAGATCTGGAAAAGTCGAAATGGGTTCCAGAAGAAAGGCCTAAAGAGTTTAAAGATCTCCTTAGATCTTTAAAAGTAGAATTAGCGAAATATTTCAAATCATCTCCATATTATGAGCATCTAGCAGATGTAGCGGCTTACGAGTATGTAGGATTGGGTAGATTAAAGCCCCTCTTAGATGACGGATATGTCGACGAAATTTTCCAAGATAGAACTGATAGCCCGCTTTATTTGACTCATCGCAAGTACGGCCTTTGTGAAACTTTCATCATACTAGATGAACGGGAAATAGAAGCCCTTCGCGTTTTTTGTGAGCTTTTTGGCGGACCATCAATTTCCCTACGTTCACCAAGCGCGAAATCTGAGCTCAGGTTGGAGGAGGGCATTTTAAGGATTAGCATCGACCATCCTCCTTTATCTGCGTATGGACCTAGTATACATATAAGGAAACATGGTAGAAATCCCTTTACTATAGGAAAGTTGATAAAGCTAGGTACTATTGAGTTATTCGAAGCTGTATTTCTGCTCACAGCCCTGTATTTCGGTAGAAACGTTACGATATTAGGTCCTTCGGGGTCGGGTAAAACTACCTTATTAAACGCTTTAGATATCTCATTACCTCCAAATAGGAGAAGGATATATGTTGAAGATGCTATAGAGTCTTTAGATCTCTCAAAATTGGGATATCATCAATTGAAGCTGAAAGTAGATCCGATTGAAGCGGAGATAAAGATAGGATCTAAGCATTTAGAGGTTTTGAAAAGTCTCCATAGATCGCCGGATATCTTTATTTTAGGAGAGGTTCAGGACGCAAAGCATAGCTTAGCTCTTTTCCAAGCCCTAGCTTCTGGAGTAAGAGGGATGCAGACCTTTCACTCTAGCGGTCCTGAACAAGCTATTAGGAGGTGGACAAAGGTTCATCATATCAGCGTAGAACAGATCATGGATTTGGATTTGTTAGTCACTATGGTTAAGCCGTGGCCCCATAAGTCCTTCAGATACGTATCTAGGATAAGCGAAGTAGATGAGAAGGGAGGGATCAGGGATATCTTCTCCAGACCTCACCCCCTATCTAAAAGCTACCAGCTTATAGATCTCAGAGAATCAAGAGTTTATATGTTAATGATGAGAGGAAGAGAAGAGGATGAAGTAAAGAAAGTTATGACAGCCTTTGAAGCAGCTATAGTTGCTTCCATGGGAATTGAGGATTTAGAGGAGTACGTTAAAGCGTTCTTCAATACCTTTTTTAAGGTGTTAGGCGATGAGGATTTTAAATTGGTATAAAGAAGTACTGAGATTAACGGATGCGAATTTGAAAAGGGACTTGCTAGCTACCGGCTTATCGATGCTTTTTCTCTCGTTTTTACTAGGCCCAAAAGAAGTTATGTGGATAACTACTATGATGGTCCTATTTGTTTTGTTAAGACCGATTAGAGAGCTGAAAAGGCTATATTTAATTAATAGGGTTCGGCTTCCTCTCAATATTTTACTATTCTCATTAGTTTGTAAGTTAGGAGGTTCCGTGTACAGAGCTTTATGGTTCGCATTCGATAATGTAAATGAAAAAATATTGAAAGAAGTTCTATTACATTTGATAAGCTGTTCATTGAGAGGGAAGAACTTAGAGAGAAGTATAGAGGAAATCAGAGAAGGATACAAGAGGAAAATAGGAAAGCTACTCTTAAAAGCTTATAAAATGAGTTTTAAGGAGCATCCCTATTCAATTTTGAAAATGGGAGGGGAGGAATATAGAAAGAATCTCCTAGCGGAGCTACATAGCTTAGAAACTAAGAAGGCGATAATTTCTGCAACGTGTTTCTTTCTTCCTATCTTTTTAACTTCCTTTATCTCCCCATCTTTTACGGTAGCCTCAGTTATCTTAACTATAATCTTGATGATCTTGTTATTTGAGTGTCTCTACATCATTATGGTGAGATAATGCTTAATTTCATGTTAGCGATTGTAGGAGGAGGGTTAATAGTTTTAGGATGGAGAAGAAAAAGGGGGAATCGCGATAAAAAAGAGGATTACAAACTCGTAGAACAAGTTTTAGCACACGGATCTTTAATTAGAGGGATATATCACGTAGGAGAGAAAGAGGACATTGCTGAGATAATTAGAGGAAGGCTTCCTAAAGGAGACAAAAAGGGATTGGCTTTTTACATATCCGAAGCAAGCAAAATAGGACGTTTTGCCATAGAGGCAACGCCCGAGGTCAATAGATACATATCTGAATTAGAAGAGATAGAAATGAAGTTAAACGAAGTTAATAACGCTCTTAAGTTTAAAGGAGGAATGATGGCGATTTTCCTAGCTATACTTTTACCCGTCGTTACTAGGGTATTGCCCTTAGTACTAGGCTCTCAGCCCTCTCCTCTATCGCCTATAGGTAAGATCTGGATGATAGCATGCTGTTTTATCTCTTCGTACTATCTAACTAAGGGATTGGATGGAGGATCTGATTATGTATTCATGGGGTTCTCTTTATGGGCTTTATTAATCTCGGATTTTGTAGCCTGGAAACTTCTCGAACCGCTACTGCTTAGGGTGCTTATAAATCCGTTCAGTTACTTTCTAGGGTGATACAATGAGAAGAGGAGCCCAACTAGTGGAAGAGGCATTATTGTTAGTTGTAGCTTTGATAACTCTTGGATTACTAATAGGAGGTATCCAATCGTCTTTAATGAAGGCAGGAGAGTTCGTTACCAACATATGGGACGATATCTCTAAGGCCTTGGAATCCCTGTTTGGATTTCTATGGAAGTGGTAGAGGGTTATGTTATTCATTAAGAGAAGGAAAGGAGATGGAATTAAAGTACATAAGGGTAAATATTTAATCGTAAATGGAAAAAGGGTTTTTGGGTTCTATAAAGTAATTCCTAGCGTACATCAAGGACCGGGTCAGGTTATTGAGCAATTTTATACTCAAGCGAGGCTAAGAGGCTTTTTTGAGGCTATATACAAATCTAAAATACCTTTAGTTTACCTTGTTTTATCTAAACCTAAAAAGGAAGGGATGGAATTAGTATGCGCTTTAGGGAGTTGGGAAGAATGGAACGAGAAGAAGGAAGGAGAAGTGTTATCGAAGTTAGAGGAGAACCTAAATGTCATCAAGGCTTCCCTATCGGTTGCCATACCTAACGTAGATCTCGTTAGAGTAGAAAAAGGCGAAATTCGGAACTTATGGGATTTCGCCTCCTTTAAGGGAATGGAGATGGATTACAGGAACGGTGCATATCTTCACAGCTCTATGTTGCCGTCTTTGGACATAGGATCTATCGGTATTGGCCAACCCATTAAGCCCAAGTTTTACGTTCCCCCTCCCAATGAAGGAGGTATAAAGCTAGGTAGGGTATTAGTAGATGGGATAGAAAGGCACTATCTACATATTGACCCGAATAACGTAGTAGGACATGTGTGTATTATGGGAATGACTGGTTCAGGTAAGACCAATACTGCTAAAGTCATAGTAAAAGAGCTTGCAAAGTTAGGAATTCCCGTTTTAGTTTTGGATGTTCATAATGAATATGATGAAGTTATGAGAGAAATTGGAGGAAACGTCGTGGCTCCTGGAAAGGATGAATTTGTTTTAAATCCTATAGCTCCCTTTAAAAGCAGGGATTTAAACGAACACGTTGCTCTCATTACCGATATATTCACAGACGTCTATAAGTTTACTTTTCCTCAAAGCTTTATCTTTAGGAGCGCTTTGATGAAGCTACTTAGTGAAGAAGAAGTAGCAGGAGGGTATCCTCATACCTTAAGTGGACTAGTTGAAGTGATAGAAACGTACCCAGTTAAATCAGCTTACGATAACGAAACAAAGCTGGCTTTACTAAGAAGACTTTTACCCTTAATCGAGGGTCAAGCAGGTAGGGCTTTAAATGGAAAAAGCACCTTTAATATAGAGGAGCTACTTAAGAGCAACATCGCTATCCAGCTAGGTTACTTCAAAGATTTCGAAACGCGTTCTATTTTCGCAACTATATTGCTCAAGATGATATTCGATTATAGAACATCTTTTAGGGATGCCAGATGGATTCACGTTACGGTTATAGAGGAAGCGAGGCATATAGTTCCCATAAGGAGATTCGATGAGCCGGCTAGAGTGGGGGAGAAAATGGTTAATGAATTGAGAAAGTTTGGAGAAGGTATGATCTTCATTGCTCAGTTCCCAAGTCAAATAAGTCATGAAGTGATAAAGAACTCCGCCATTAAAATAGCTCATAGGATTTCCTGGTCTGAGGACGTTAAAGTGCTTTCAGGAGCGATGGGGCTTACAAGCGAACAATCGGCTTATCTTTCACACCTTCAAGTTGGAGAAGCTATCGTATCTTCTCCAGAACTTCATGCTCCCGTTCACGTAAAAATTGATTTAGCGGAAAAGAAGCTAAATGAGAAACCTCACAATATCGGAGGGAGATGTTATTATTGAAAGCCAGTCGATTTTTTCTTTTACCTTCTTTTCCTCTCCTTTCCATATTTTGTAAATCTTTAAAGCCAGAGCTTCTGGAGCCCTCCTAGTAGCATCTAGCTGGACTACCTTCTCATCGCCGAATATTTTTAAACTTCTTACATAACAG
>CAYQTV010000023.1:7894-9941 GCA_964420525.1 uncultured Nitrososphaerales archaeon
TCTATAAACTCTGATGTAAGGTTCTCCTTTAGCTTCAAAAGCGAATAGTTCCTCTTCAAATACCTATAGTAGAGGATTCTTGGATCACATCTCAATACCACCACTAAATCTACAAGCTCCGGGCTTAGCAAATCTGGGAGGAATAGGCTCGAGATAACTACCTTTCCACGTGAAGCTACTTCGTTAAAAGCCTTCCTCCCTTTATCTAAATCAATTATGAACTCGCCGTCTTCTACAGCGACACCTAAACTTTTAATTACTTCATTTCCATCTACGAAGTTGAAGTTACAAAGCCTAGCTAGTAATTTACCAACTGTTCTTTTGCCTACAGCTGGAGATCCCGTTATTCCTATTACCTCTCTCATAACTTTATACCCTTTAAGCTAACTACTATGAGAGGAAGAGGAGCTAGTACGAAAAAGAGAGCTGCTGTGTAAAAGGTGAGGTATACGCCGAATATAGCGTACATAACGCCTCCTATGAATGCGCCTAAAGCATATGGTGCGTAATAAGCTAGGTTTTGGAGTCCGTAAGCCCTTCCCCAAATTCTACTTGAAGATACTTTAGGAATTAGAGCTTGTAATACAACATACCATATAGATAGACCTACCGCTTCTAAGAACCAAAGAAGACTTAAAGTAGCTAAACTATTAGCATGAGGCACTAAAGAGACGGTAACCGCGCTAATTAAAGTAGATAAGCCATAGGAAAGATGTGAACCATGCCTCTTAATTAGATCTCCTACCTTCATTGGGACTAAAATCCAGGCCGTTCCAGCTGGGATAAAAGCTAACATAATTATGAAAACAGTTGCTTTGAACTTATTAACTAATAAAGGCATAATCATCGGATAGGAAATCCCGGAACCTATAGCCTGTAGTGCCGTAGCTATTAACAAGTATATTAACACTGACAAATTCACTTGTTTATCTTCAGCTATTGGTTCTACAGGTTTGAATTTTTTAACGAAATATAGACCTGGTATAAAACACATTAAAGTATACGTGAAGATGGATAGTTTAATGGCCATAACATCGGCTATCTCCAATATATGGGATGCCGCTAAGATTACAAAGCCTATTCCAGCAGCAACAGCTCCACCGAAGGCTGAAGCAGAGGTCAACTCTCCGTATGGCTTCGGATCTACGAAACCGCCAATACTCGTTATATAAACAAGTAAAGCGATATTTACAAAGCCTAAAGCTATGCCAATTATAGTCATTGATACAATAGCGTTAATTGGATCAGGAGATATAGAAAGCCATAGTAAGCCTACGGATAAAAGTAGCATTCCGACGAATAGTATTCCTTTTAGACCTCCTCTGTCTATTATTAAACCAGAAAGCGGTCTTGAAATAACCGTAAAAAGGCTATAGGCTGCGTAAGCTAACCCGACCTCGATCGTGCTCCCCCCGAGCTTTAAGACGTAGACGCCTAAGAAGAAGTTAATTATCGCAAAGGGCGTACTAGCAATGAACATTGTAAAATACACTTCTCGGGGGAGCATCACATAAGCCCTTAGATATCCACATATAAATATTATATATAAAAAAGTTAAAAAAGAAAGTTAAAGAGGTCCATTAAGAGCTAAAATGATATGATCGCTATTATAGGAGGGAGTGGTACGGAAAAGCTTTACAGGAGAAAGGAGGAGCTAGACATTAGCACGCCGTTTGGTAAAGCTACTGTTTACCTGTTAAAGGAGGATGTCTACCTCCTTTTGAGACATGGGAGAGGACATAAAGTACCTCCTCACAAGATAAATTACAAAGCAAATATATGGGCGCTAAAGGAAATGGGAACTAGAGGGATAATAGCTACTAATGCTGTTGGTTCACTCATTAAAAATATAAAGCCTGGAAGCTTTGTTATACCGCACGATTTCTTGGACTTTACCAAAAGTAGGAGCTTCACATTTTACGATGATAAGGTAGTGCATACAGATATGACTAAACCATATGATGAGGAAGTTAGAAGAGCTATTATTAGATCGGCTAAAAAACTTAACTTAAACATTGTTGAAAGAGGGGTTTACGTAGCTACGGAA
>CAYQTV010000024.1:0-3713 GCA_964420525.1 uncultured Nitrososphaerales archaeon
TATCCACACAACACATTAGTAACCGGGGTAGATAAAGTTATAATTGCATAGCAAGCTATAGTAATGAGGTTGTGCAGGGAATTAATAGATCGATTGAGGAGGAAAATTAATCCAGTTATCGATATTCCAAGTGAGCCATATAGAGCGGCGGTTATGCTCATTGTTGCCGATAATGGAGAATGCAATATTCTATTTTTGGAGAGGAAAGAAGATCCTAGAGATCTATGGTCTGGACAAATGTGTTTACCAGGAGGAAGGGCTAAAGAGGAGGACGCGAATTTACTGGAGACCGCAATTAGAGAGACTTTAGAAGAAACGGGTGTAGACATAGATCCTAAATTCGTGGTAGGAGTTTTAGAAGAAGTTCGACCCTTAAATAAGCCGGAGCTTATCGTCACGCCTTTCGTAGCGTACATAGGTGGGAAAAGGAAAGTGAGGATAAGTGATGAGGTTAAGAACGCTTACTGGTTTTCCTTGAGCTCTCTTAGAAGAGGTGAAGTAAATCCCAAAAAATTCAATTTGAGGGGAGAGGTAGCCTACTTAGTTAATGGGAAGATTATATGGGGGATGACGGCCAGGATCGTGAAGAACTTTCTACGCCTCTTAGACATCTAGCGATTAGCTTTCTTATACCCTCCCTCTCTCATCTTCTTAGCTGAGTAACTTAAAGCTTCGAAAAGCGGAAGCTTTTTACCTGATAAGTACTGTATTAAGGCTCCTCCAGCCGTGCTAATGTAGTCTATCCATGAAGCAACGCCTAATTTCTTCAAGGCCGTTGATAAATGACCTCCGCTTACGATGGTCGTGCCGTAGCTAGTAGCTAAGGTCATCAATAGCTCGTTAGTCCCTTTATCGAATCCATCGATTTCAAAAGCTCCAGGTGGACCGCTCATGAATATGGTTCCACTAGACCTTATGATTTTAGAGTAAGCGTCTACCGTTCTAGTTCCTATATCTAGGGGCTTTTCCCCTTTCTTCAATTTCTCAATTAAAACCTCTACTCTTTCTCCACCTCTATTCACAGCTACGTCTATAGGCATCTCGAACACGTCGGGATATTCTGACAGTAGCTGCTTTGCTTTTTCAACGTAGGCCTCTTCTCCAGGTATGTCTAACGGGTACTTTATCCTTCCTGCAGCTTTTAGGAAAATTAGGGCTATCAGCCCGGTCAACAATACCTTATCTGCCTTTCTGTTCTTTATCAAGCTCGAAATGGCTTCTAACCTATCGCTTATCTTAGATCCTCCCAGTAAAGCAGTGTACGGGCCTTTCGCTACTTGAGCTATCTTATGAAGTCCCTTTAGCTCTTTAACTATAAGCCTTCCAGCAGCGGTAGGAAGGTAGTAGGGGAAGCCTATAATCGATGGATGAGCTCGATGAGCTGTGGGAAAGGCATCTAAAACCACACCATCGAGAAGCGGATACAGCTTTTTAACGATATGTGTATTAGCGGCGGCTTCTATTGACGAATACTCGAAGTTCTCTTCGGCAGCAAACCTTAAATTCTCAAGCAGTAATATCTCCCCTGGCTTTAAATTTAAAATGGCTTCTCTGGCGGCTGGACCGAATACATCGTCTATGAACTTAACGTCTCTATCCAGTATATTTGCTAACATCTTCGCATGTTGTTCTAAAGATACGTAATCGTCCCTCCCTACCCTTCCTTGATGTGAGCAAACTATAAGCTTCGATTTGGATAGGCTGTTAATGGTTACGGTAGCTTCTTCTATCCTCGCCTTCTCTATCAATTTACCGCTTTTAGGATCTACAGGGGTATTTAGATCGGCTCTTAACAAGATAGTTTTACCTTCAGGCTCTAAATCTTCAATTGTGAGAAAATCTGTAGCTGACATAACGGTAGAGATTACGAAAGTTAGGTATTTCTTTTTTTCTTTTCTATGAGAGTTTCAATCGTGAAGCCTTTTTCGTGGAAAAAATATATAAGCGTATTGTTAGAAATGACCATATCATGGAGATTAGAGTAGAGCTCGGAGGATTTTATAGAGAGAAGCTGGGGAGGTTTCGTGTGTTGGAAATGAAGGATGGCAGTAGGATAGAGGACGTCTTAAATAAGTTAGGAATATCTGCTTCCGCAGATATCATAATTATTAAAAACGGTAAACACGCTAAACTAAGTGATCCAGTAGCTAACGGAGATCAGATAGCTATATTTCCTCCAGTTGGAGGAGGCGAGATTAACCTTCTATCTCCTTTACTCTCTTAACTAAATCCTCTTGCGTATCGATATCGACCAATATCCTCGCAGTTCCAGCCTCAATATACGATATCTTGTCTGCGTGTTTCTTAACTAATTCTTTAAGCCCTCTTCCCCTTTCAGATATGCCCATTATATCGTTAAAGAGGGAGGAGTCGAACAAAATGGGATGCCCTCCTCTTCCCTTATAAGATGGAATGACTATTGGCTTTTTAGAGCTAAGATATGCTTCTAGAACTAGCCTAATTTGTTCCGGCTTGATGAAGGCGACGTCTCCCGGAAGGATCATAACGGCTTTAGCTCTATTAATTACGCTCTTTACGCCGGCTTTTACGGAAGTACTCATTCCTCCTCTAAAATTAGGGTTGAAGACAATTTCGAGCTTAAGCCCTCTCAAAGCCTCTATTATCTTCTCTTTTTCATATCCTACTACCACGACCGTTTCAGTTCCAGCCCTTACAGCCGCCTCCGCTACTCCTCTTATTAACGGCTTTCCATCTATAGGCTCTAAGAGCTTGTTTCTACCGAATCTAGTCGACATTCCGGCCGCTAGGATGATCGTGTAAACTCCCTTAGCCATCGATACGTACTTCTCAAATCGATAAATTGTATCGATCTGCTGTCTTAAATTCAACGAACCCGGTCTCTTTTCCTTAACCTCCTTTATCGCCGATCCAGCATCATAATCCTCTCTTGCTATCAGGTAGCTCGCTAGAACCATTCCAGTTCTCCCTTTACCGGCGACGCAATGTACTAATATCCTCTTGTTCACGTCCTTTAAAAAGGATATTAGATTAGCGATTAAGGAAAGGTCTTGAAGGCTAGCCGCTTCTCTATTCTTTAAGGGAAAGTGATAGCTCTCTAAATTACCGTAATTTAGCTTCTTTTCGGTTAAGTTAATTACGACGTCTATTCCCTGATCCTTTAACCACTTACACGTCCTTTTGCCGTAAGGTAATCCGCTAGCGGCTAAGAAAGGCCTAAACCAGCTGAAGTTAGACGGTTTACCGAGTATTAAGGATATGAAACCTCTAATGCCCAGTTCAACTCGATCGATTAAGCTCAACTTAGATTCTCCCTTGTCTCTTCATCTCCTCTAAAATAGCCTTGACGTCCTCTACCGGTAAGTTCACGACCTTCGAAATCTCTTCAAACCTACTTACTCCTAACCTTTTAGCTACTTCTAGAATTTCGCGATGTTTTTTGAATCTATTGAAGAATTCGGGAAGTTCGGGCTCCTTCACCTCTACTCCTTTTCCAACCGTTTGGAATATCCTCGTTATCCTGTAATCCCTTCCAGGTTTAGATCCTAAGTATAAAAGCGGTTTAAAGGAGCTTAAATCCCACAGGTCTTTAAATACTTCCGTAGCGTAAACCGATTTAACCTTCCCTACGAACAGATCGTGATCTCCTATCTCGTACGTTCTCTCTCTTTCACATATTATAACTCCAGACGCCTCCTCAACAAAATACGTTCCTTCAATTCTTTCGAAATGTA
>CAYQTV010000024.1:3723-9928 GCA_964420525.1 uncultured Nitrososphaerales archaeon
GGTAGGTTGGGGGTAGAAAAGTCTGTAGAACTTTTCAACATTCACTCTTTTTAGCTTCATCTTTCCCATCTTTCATCAATATATCTTAATCTTAATAAATAATAGTTTTTCTTCCTAATTTACATGCAATTAAAATCTCCTTTGAGGGATCTCGACTTAATGAAAGCTAAGGACATTATCGTCAATTTCATTGAAAGGAATTCAGATAAGGGGTATGTAATGGGTTTAAGCGGAGGGCTAGATAGCTCGGTTACGCTAGCCTTAGCGAAGGAGGCCGTTGGAGATAAAGTGAAGGTGCTTATAATGCCCGATCCGGAGGTAACGCCTGAGGAAGATGTAGAGGATGCTCTTTTATACGTTAAGAACCTAGGGGTTGATTACAAGATCATAGATATATCTCCCATCGTAAAGGCCTACTCAGAGCTCTTACCTTACGATACCCTAGCTCTAGGAAACTTGAGAGCCAGGATAAGGATGTCGCTTCTCTATTATTATGCCAACTTAGAGGGTAGGAAAGTGCTGGGTGCTGGAGATAAAAGCGAGATATTAATCGGCTACTTTACCAAGTATGGGGATGGCGGCGTAGACCTCCTTCCCATAGGATGTTTATACAAGACCGAGCTTAGAGTACTTGCCCCTTTTATCGGCGTTCCAGAGAAGATAGCTAAAAAGAAGAGCAGTCCAAGGCTTTGGAAAGAACACCTAGCTGAAGAGGAGCTCGGGCTAAGCTACGATGTCATAGATAAGATATTAGTAGAGATATTTGAGAAGGGAAAGAAGGTAGATGAAGTGAAGAAAGAATTAAAATTGAGTTGGGAGGTAGACAGAGTTTGGGAAATGCATGTTAATAGCGCTCATAAGAGAGCAACTCCTCCTATCCCTAAGTTATGAAAGACATTAGGAACCCCGTTAGGATAAGGTTGCTGGAGGTTATTGCGAGGAAGGGTAAGGTAAGCGTAGAGGAGATAAGAAGGGAAGTAGTTGCAGAGCCGTCTATTATCTACTATCACCTCAAGGTTCTCGAAAGAGAAGGTTATATTGAGGAAGATGAGGGTTACGAATTAACAGCTAAAGGCGCTAGAGCTTACAAGAGGTTAATGAAGGAGGAGGTGGTAGTGCCGGTAAGTTTTCCTAGCATACTGAAGTTCAACGTTCTAATTGAGAATGAGAAGTTAGGTCTGCTCGCTCTCATATCTTCACTTATAGTCCTTTTTGCCGTAACCTATTATTCGAAGAGAGGCGTTTTTCTATACCACGTATTCGAATCTAGCTTCCTCGCCCTTCCCTTATCTATTTTGGGTATTCTCCTCTACCTAGCGTTTATCTCACTTTTAGGAAGGCAATTAGATTGTCTAGGAGCTGGAGAACTATATCCTTCCCTCTTCCCATTTATACCGACGTGGTTATCTCTGCTTTTCGAAGGAATTCAATATTGGAGAGCTCTGCATTTCATCTTACAGCTATTAAGCATAGTACTAGGAGGCATTTACTTACGCTCGGCTTTTTTCATAAAGCTTGAGAAGGGGATTCTAATCTATACTTTCTTATACCTTATTACTATACCGGTTTTACTAATTTGAAGTCACGCTATTCTAGAAAAATCAGCAAAGGCTAAGGTTTCAAGCCCTTGATACTTTCCTTTATAACCGCTAGAAGAGTAGCATTCGATGAAAATTAAGTGCCAAATCTTCGTTCCTTTCTTTACCTTAACTTCCTTAGGTCCAGTGTGAAAGGCGAGGGTTAACCTTCCTCGATATCCTGCGTCTACTACCGTCGTGGGTATATAGCATCCCGCTCTAGCCCATGTGCTTTTCAAGGTAACTACAGCGATCAAATTCAAAGGCATCTTTACCTTTTGGAGGGTTATAGCGAGATAGGAGGAATTAGGTTTTAGAACCACCTCTTTATCGATGTTGTACCTCTCATTATTTTCTAGATTCGCTATTTCCTCCCCTAGTCTGAAATCTATTCCGTTAGGAGTGAGGTCTTCCTCGGTAAACGGCTCTATTACTAAGGACCCTTCCTCTATCCTCTTTTTTATCTCCCTATCTGATAGGATCATCAGTGAACGAGCGTTGAAAAGACCAACATAGTTATAAAGATTAAGATTATGACGTGTTTAACTCCGCTCCCCATAGTCCCCTCTCCAAGTTTACCGGCTACTATCCCTCCTATGGTGGCCTCGATTATGCTAAGCTGATAGAAGACGTTCTTCACCAACTCTATATCTAGCGAGATCTTGAAAGGACCTTCTTCCGCCACTTGAGTAGCAGCTAATTGAACGAAGAAGCTATTGAACAGTAGAATGGATGTGGCTAAGAAGACTAAGAAGGCGATATAGGTGGTAAATAGATAAGGCCTTAAGGACGCTTTCCTCTCCCTTTCAATAAGCCTAAGCTCAGCTACGTGTTTAACCATAACATCCAGTACTTCATTTATCTTTCCTCCAGATCTAATAACATGCAAGAAAAGAGAGAATACTCTTCTGCCTAGAGGGGTTCCTACTCTTTCCGATAAACTCATTAACGCTCTATCTATTGGAACTCCCCACGATAGCTGTGCTTTAAACCTCTGTAGCTCTGGCGTTAATACCCCGTAATTCCTTTCAGCCGCAAGTTCCAAGGCTTTGATTATGTTCTGTCCAGATCTAACGTAGCCGTTAACATCTACGACGAGCTTCGGTAAGTTTTCATCCGCGTTCGTTTTCCACCTAATGTCGGCTAAATCCAATATACCCGGAGGAAGAACCGCCATTAGTATAGCTAGGGCAAATGCCTGGTTTATGTTAATCGGCCAAGCAACTCCCGCAGCTATGGATATATTATAGGATATAAAGAAGATGGAAGCGATTATCGAAGAAGCCACTAGACTTGCCAATTTCTGTTTCTTAGTGAATTTCCTCCTTAACATCCCAAATCACTTCTTAGGCATCATAGTATCTACTATCACCAGGAACATAACGCCAAATATCGGAACGATTACGTAAGTTATGAAGAATAATAGATCTATAATTGGGAAGCCGGCTAGCTGAGTAGCTAATACCGCTATTAAAGACAACATTATAACCATAACTATAGGAAATACTATTAAGAGAACGGTGTACATTTCAGAGAATACACTTAAGGTCTCGCTTAACATCTTCGCAGCTATTCTCTTTTCCGCCATTAAGCTATTCGCGAAGTTAGTTAAGTAAGCAGCTATATCCGTACCTGCTACTATAGCCGCTTTAAAGCCTTGAAGAAAGCCAGTGAAGACGGGATTGGGCGATCTTTCAATAGCTCTATCTATAGCCGTTATTATATCCTTTCCCAATATGTCTATATCCCTAACTATTAACCTGAATTGCTCTACGGTAACCGATTCCGTCTCCTGCTCAGCTACCTCCCTAAAGATCCTTTCCGGCGTAGTTCCAGCGGCCGCTAAGGTAGCCATATGACTTACTACGTAGGGAAGCTCCTCTCCTAGCTTAAGTTTCCTTTCGAAAGCCCTTATCTTGGGGAAAAAATACATGATGGAGAAACCTAGCAGAAAACCCCCGGTTAATCCAATAATCATTAAAGCTACTACGTCGATTAAAGATTTCGCTATGAATATTGAAATTAAGTAAAAGACAAGAGCTCCTACGAGAGCTCCTAAAATCGATCCAAAAGTTATTGAGGCCGAATATATATCCGGAGATACGTAAATTCCTGCTTTCTTCAATTCGAACGCCTTAGCTCTAAGAAGTCTTCCCAGATACTTCTGCGGACCGAGGACATTATACGAGACTTCTATAAAGCTTAGAAGAAGGGATTTATTTCGTCTCTTCAATCGCTAGCTCCCCTCTTACCCTAGTGTAGAAGCCCTCTGGATCGTTGTAGAACTCCCTTATTACCCTTGCTACATCCCTATACCTCCTTATGCCCTTCTTAACCATCCACTTGATTACCTCTTCCCTCATCTTTATCGCTCTCTCTATTTGCTCCTGCGTTTCTCCATATCTCTCTTGTATGAGCTTGTAGATGTGGCTTTTACCTAAGAACATGTGTTTATCTTGTGTAGGATCCCATTTGAAGACATCGTTTAAGATTATATCGTCCTTTTCGTGATCGTATCCTACAATTTCCGCTACGTGAGTTATCCTCCTCACCGTCCTTTCTCCAATCTTAAGCTTTAATTGTAATGCAATAATGTGTAAAGCCGTTGCTATTAAGGGCTTGGGTACGTTCATGGGAGGCGTTGCCAGTCTATTTATCGCGGCCTTTATGCTATCTGCGTGAATTGTAGATAGACCTCCGTGTCCGGTGGCGGCGGCTTGTAGTAATGTATACGCCTCCTCGCCTCTGACCTCTCCAACAATTATTATATCCGGCCTTTGTCTTAATGAAGCCTTAAGGAGGTCGTAAAGGGTTATCTCTCCAACTCCCGCTTCTCCAAAGGCCGTTCTAGTTACGCTTGGTATCCAGTTTTCGTGGGGTAAGTTCAGTTCTTGAGTATCTTCAATGGTTACTATCTTTAAGCCCGGAAGGATGAACATCGATAGAACGTTTAACGTAGTGGTCTTACCGCTTGCAGTCCCTCCAGCAACGAGGATTGAAAACTTCTTCTCTATTGCGTACCAGAAGTAGGCCGCTAATTCTGAAGACATGGTGTTGTAAATAACGAGATCCGTTACGGTGAGAGGATCGGTTCTGAACTTCCTAATTGTGAACGTGCTTCCCTTTTGAGTAACCTCCTTACCTAAAGTTAGCTGCACTCTACTTCCATCTGGCAAAGTCGCATCGACTATGGGGTTAGCTAACGAGATGTGCCTTCCAGATAAATATGCGAGCCTAGTTATAAACGAATCGAGCTCTTCCTCAGTTTCGAAGACTATGTTAGTCGGTATGCTTTCAAACTCTCTATGCCATATGTAAACCGGTATTCCTACTCCATCGCATGAGATATCTTCTATCATGGGATCATGCATTAAGGGCTCTATCTTTCCTAAGCCTAAGAAATCTCTATTGAAGTAGTACAGGAACTTCTTAACAGTCGGTCTAGGGACTTCTAACTTATGTCTTCTTATAACTTCAATTAGCTTTTCTTCGATGTACCTTAGAGCTTCATCTCTATTCTTAAGCATCCTAGAATCGATAACGAGCTCCTCCTCTAAAATGGAAACGATTCTCTTATAGAGCTTCTTTTCCTTTTCCGTTAACTCAGGTTCTAAAACGACGTACTTGATGCCTCCGCTTTCAGGGTCTTCTATAATTCCTACATATACATCAGGATAATCCTCAAGCTTAGAGATGTACTTGAAATGTCTAGTCGTAGGAGGAGGAGTTAGTATAGATAGAGCTCTTTCCTTCTCCCTTTCAAGCGGTATGGATACGATGCCTGAGGGCGCTCCCGCTACTCCTTCCACTCCTCCTCTACCTGCAGGAGGAGGGGACGACATAGTTATTTTAGGAGGCCTCTTAAATAAGGAGGCGAGGGGGAAGTAGATGTTTAACTTCTCGGATATAATGCTAACCGCATAGAGGTATATGGTCATGATGGAGGCGGAAACTAGAGCAATTAAGAGGATACTTACAACAAAGTTCTGAATTACTAACGATAAACCTATGTTGAGACCTAGAACTAAAGCTATAACTAAGACTATCCCTAAGAAAGTTAGAAGCCATCCTAAGGATTTACCCTTACTTCCTTGAGGCAATCTCCCTTACGAATCAAAAGACATGTTTATCATTTAAAAACCTTTATGAGCTATATGTATGTATTGTCAGAGAAACTCCTCTTCCACTTCTTCTACCTTCCTCTTCTTCATCCTCCTCCATATAATGACAGGTATCGATATTATTACTAACAGGATCACTATTAGAGGAGATAGATTGATCGCGAAGCCGACGTAATCAGGTTCCCATACGGCATTTATTACTTTAGGTGAGTCGACGATGAAGGAGGTGGTGGGCTCTTTTGAATATATATCGCCGGACCAATGGCTGAACTTTTGAGGAGGGGTAAGCATGGATATCTGTACAGTTAACGGGCTAACCGATATGGTAGCTACGCTCCCCTCGTCGTACCAGCCGGTACCGGTTACGATCGCATACAGCGAGTTTACTAACACAAAGTACTTAGTCTTGTAGTGAGCAATTAAGTCTAAGTTCTCCTTGAGTTCTACGGTCCTTTCCGGAGTAGTGACGTCGTCGCTCCATCTATCGAAGCTGTACATCTTATCTAC
>CAYQTV010000025.1:0-9655 GCA_964420525.1 uncultured Nitrososphaerales archaeon
GTCTTTAACGAAGGGGGGTACGGTAATGGTGAAGGTAAAGGACATTATGGTTAAGGACGTAATCACTGTGGATATATCCAAAAACGTAAAGGAAGCTGCGGAACTCATGAGCTCTAAAAACGTAGGATGTCTACTCGTAGAAGAGGAGGGCAGAATTAAGGGGATAATTACAGAAAGGGATATAGTTAGGAGAATAGTGGCTGTAGGGAGAGATCCGGAGAAGGTGAAGATAGGAGATATAATGACTTCTCCTATAGTAGTCGTATCTCCGGAGGCTACGGTAGAAGAAGCGGCAAAGGTCATGGTCATGTACAAGATAAGGAGATTGCCAGTTGTTGAAGAGGGTAAATTGGTAGGACTAGTCACTACTACCGATTTGGCGAACTATCTATCCAAGGTTAGAGGATTGTCAGATCCGATCCTGCAAGCGATAATTAGAGGGCCTCCGGAAGGAGGACCCTATGGCTAATCGTATAGCGATTGGCTTTGCTCTCTAAGGAACTGTAACAGATAGTAGTGACCTCCGGCGCCCTTACCGGTAGAGCCGCTATGCTTCCATCCTACGAAGGGCTGTACTCCTACTACAGCCCCCGTAGTAGCTCCTACCGTTCTATTTACGTAAGCAACGCCCGCTTCTATATGTTCGAGGAAGTAGCTCTTCTCGATCGGATCCTCGGTAAATAAACCGGCCGTAAGCCCATACTCTACATCGTTAGCGATCCTTATCGCTTCCTCAAAATCTTCGTACTCTATAACTGCTAAGAAGGGAATGAAGAGTTCCTCCTTTAAGAGTCGATGATCTGCCGGGAGATCGTCTACGATGGTGGGCAGAACATAATAGCCATAATCATATATCCCTCCCCTTAACACCTTCCCTCCTGTTAATATTTTTCCGTCTCTCTTAGCGTCATCGCACGCTTCAACGTACCTCTTGAGCGCTTTTTTATTAATTAACGGACCCATGAAGACCTCCTTTTGGGTTGGATCTCCTACCTTAAGAGACTTCGTTACTTCAATTAATGAGTTAAGAAGTGCTCTTTTAACTTTTTTATGAACAATTAATCTAGAGGCAGCGCTGCACTTTTGACCTCCATATCCGAAAGCCGCTTTATAGATCCCTTCAACCGCCTTTCTCAAATCTGCTTTATCTGATACTATTACCGGATTTTTTCCTCCCATTTCGGCTATGAAAGGTCTTGGTTCCTTTCCTACGAACTTCTTTAGGGACGCCATTCCAACTTCCTTGCTTCCAGTAAAGACTACTCCGGCGATTCTTTCGTCTTCTATCAACGCTTTGCCAACTATCTCTCCAGGCCCTGTTACCACGTTCAATACTCCTTTAGGAAGGCCTGCTTTTGTTAATATCTCATAAAACTTTAAAGCCATTAACGGAGTTTCGGATGATGGCTTTAAAACCACAGTATTTCCCGTAATTAAAGCTCCCGTCGACATCCCAACGGTGATAGCCATGGGGAAATTAAATGGAGAAATTACCGCCCAAACGCCATACGGCTTTAAAATACTAAATGCCCTCTCTCCAGGATAAACCGATTTCATCTTCCTTTTAAAGCCTTTATTTCTAATTAATTCAAATGCGTAAAACCTAAGGTAATCTATGGCCTCGTCTATATCAGCTACAGCTTCGTATCTGTTTTTACCGTTTTCAAGAGTCTGTAAAGCTGCAAGTTCAAATTTCAATTTACTCATAATATCGGCAGCCTTTAAGAAGATATTCGCTCTTCTTTTGTACGGAATAGACGACCAGCTCTCAAATGCCCTTTCTGCCTCTTCAATTGCATGCTTAACGTGTTCCTCAGTACAGAATTGAACGTAAGCGAGCTTCATCCTGTAATCGATAGGGCTTGTTTTTATAAACTTCTTAGGAGTTTTAACCTCCTCTCCTCCTATGTACGCAGGATATTCTAAACCTAAAGATGATTTTACCTTGGAAACGGCAGACTCATAATAAAGGTGAAATACTTCAGCTCTACCTCTTCTTTGATATCTGAGCCAAGTCATTTCATTTCTAAACTTCATCGGTAATAAGGTATATTACTCGATAATTTAAGCGTCACGGAAGGAAAAAGGTTTTATTCTATTTGTGTACGATGATAAAAGGGTGGTTTAATGAAGGTTACGTGGTTAGGCCACTCAGCCTTTATCTACAAGTTCTCTGACGTCACCGTTATAATCGATCCATTCATATCGGGAAATCCAATGGCTCCTATAAAGGTCGACGACCTTCCTAAGATCGACGTAGTACTAGTAACGCATTCACATACGGATCATTTTGGCGATGCAAAGGAAATCGTTAAGAGACATAACGCTACCTTTGTATCCTCCTTTGAAATAGCTCAAAAGATAGGAGGGAACGCCATAGGAATGAATATAGGAGGAACGGTTAAAATAGGGAACTTATTAATAACGCAAGTTCAAGCCGCTCATTCACATGAAGATGGACCGGCTACTGGATTCGTTTTAAGACATCCCGAAGATAGCTTGTACCATGCCGGAGATACGGGGATTATGATGGATATGTCCTTAATAGGTAAGCTCTACAAGCCTAGGATAGCTTTCCTACCGATTGGAAGTCACTTTACAATGGGCATTGAGGAAGCAGTTGAAGCGGTTGGTTTGATCCAACCTAAAGTCGTAGTTCCCATGCATTACAATACCTTCGATGTAATTAAAGCGGATCCAAACGAATTTAAGAGGAAGGTAGAGGAAAGGTACCATGGAGTAAGGGTGGAGATATTCAAACCAGGAGAGGAGAAGGAAGTCTAAGGAGATGAATGGCCTAGTAGAACTAGGCTTCCTCCTCATATTTATTGGATTTGTATTAGTATTTCTAGCCATCTTACTCTCCATGATAAAGATGGAGGGTAAGGTTGAAGGAGGAGGCGTAGTTTTAATAGGCCCATTTCCAATAATATTTGGAACCAGCAAGAGTATAGCGAAGATAGCCTTGTTAATAGCTATTATTGTTATAATTATCGTTGTATTACTATCTATATAACGTTAAATCGATGCTGCTATTAGAAAGGGTAGTATTAGAGTAGCGTCTCCATGGATCGTAACGAACCTCGCTTTGGGCTTTACTTTACCCCAGGAAATCCCTTCTCTTATCAAAGCTCCGCTGAGGCTTCCGTCGTATTCTATAGCGGTCGTTATGTAAACGGCATAATCCAATCCTCCTTTAAATTGCGCCCACCATATCGTATGATGTTTCGAAATGCCCCCTCCTATTATTAAAGCTCCTAATTTCTTAGCGTTGAAGACTACATCCGATATATAATCTTCGTCTTTGAGGACGTTTACTTTGAAATCCCTCCTCTTGTTGTAAAATAGCCAAAGCTGAGTACCTACCGCTCCATCGGTAATTCCCGGTACTATAATAGGTATCCTATTCCTCCAAGCCCAGTACATTAAACAAGATTCATCACAAAGCTTTTCCCCTATTTTCCAAATTAGCTCTACTGAGGATATCTCTTTGATTCCCTCGTTATAAAGCTCCTCTAAAAGCGGCTGTAATTTCTCCTCAATTAACGGACCATAAGCATGTTTGGGAACTAGAACGTTACCTAATCTGTGGATGTTTTCTTGAGCGAGTTTTTCATCATCCAACCTAAAGTCTCCCTTATAGTAGGATGAAAACCTTCTAGCTAAATCGTGATCTAAAGTACCGCAAGTAGTTATTACGATATCAAACCTACTTTCCTTAACCAATTGTACTAATATGCCTCTCAAACCTGTAGCCATTACAGCGGCCGGAAAGGATAACATATTCGTGATCTCTCCGCTAAACATGGTCCTTAGGATCTCTACCCCTTCAGCGAAGTGTCTACCGGTAAACCCTCCCATTTTTTCCATTTTGCGTGATAGTTCCTTAGCTAAATCTCCTCCCTTTACTTCGAAATCCTCTACTGGCTCATTTAACATATCAGAGCTTTCCATTTCCGCTTAGTTAAACTCTACTTTACCCCTACTAAATTCGCTACCTCTTTTCTAGCTTTCCTAGAAAGCTGATCCGCTATCTTCTCAGGAAGTAGCTCAAGCACTTTTACACCTAATCCCCTCTCTAAGGCAGAAAATCTCCCACGCGATGGAAATACTTGGATATACCAATGGAATTGATAGTTACTCCTCCTTTCAGGACCTATATGTAGAACGAAGGAGTACGGTCCGCCTATCGTATCGTAAAAGGCTTTAAGCGTCGTCTTTAGTATCAAGGATAGATCTCTTATCTCCCTTTGGGTTAATCTCAAAAAGCTTCTCTGATGTTTAAGAGGCATGATCCACACTTCGTAATCGTGTTTAGGAGACCATGGTACTATAGATATGTAATAGTTCGTAGCTAGGATTTGTCTTGGCCCGTTTTTCTCCGCAGCTACGATCCTACAATACGGACAACTTCCCGTTTCTTCAAATAGGGTCTTTATTAAAGAGGTTTCGTTTTTTATAAAGGGAGGTAGCGCTGGAAAACCTATAACCTCTAAATGCGGATGGCCTAAATACGTCTTCTCGTTAGGTATTACATCCGCTAAAGCCGTCGCATAGGGTATTCCCTTACTACTGAGTACCTTCTTTATGGTCTCTTGCGTTGCTATTAAAGCCTCAGATATCTGATTTAAGGATAGGTCGTGAAATGCTTTATCGTGATCTTGACCGGTGATTATAGCGTAATGCATGCCTCTAGCGGGTTCGGAGCTAAAGGGCTCTGGACTATATTTAGCTTCTCCCTCCTTAGTTAATATGGGATCTACATGCCTTATAACTCGTATAGACCAGTTCTTCTCTCTATAGTCTGGAGTATCCATGGTTTTAACTAAGCCAAATTTCTTATGTTGGAAGATAAGCTCTGCAGGAGGGGTTTTCTCTTCATTACCAGGACAGAATATGCAAAAAGGTTCCTTATGAGCTTGAAATACAGGAGTAATGCAGAAAAAACCGGAAATGTAATCTACCCTAAGCTCCGTCATGATTCCACCTAACAAGGATTTATTGGTCTTTCTCCTATTTAAGGAAATACTGGCTTAAAATTCTTGATGTAATGGCTTAAGTAATTTTTGCTAACCTTAATTATAGATTTAGATCATTTAAGGAGCACGGAGAGTATGAGCGTACTGTCGGTAGCCTTTTCTATGCGTTCTCCTTTAATGCTTAATCGGAACTTTCCATATGAGCGAGCTAATAGAATCGCAGATAGTAAAACGATTATCGATAGGTATTTCGATGAGAGGATAAGCAGGGATTTGTTCTTAAAGTATTCTAGGAGAGTATATAACCCTCTTCTTTCACAAGCGGTAATTGAAGCTGAGAGAAGCTCAAGAGAGGGTAAACCGTTTGTAATCTGCATCGCTACATCGGGTATATTTCTAGATATTGCTAGGAGGTACGATATATCGATAATTAATAATCTAAAGAAGTTGGAGGCTTTAGGAGCTTTAGAGCTTATAGCAATGCCCTATTTCCATAGCTTAGCTAGCTTGTATCCTGGAGGATTAGATGAGTTCGAGGAACAGGTAAAGCTACAGATAGAATTAATGAAGAAGATCTTCTCTACGAAGATCTCGGTTCTCGCGAACTCTCATTTACTGTATAACGATAAGGTATCTAAAGTGGTCGAATCCTTAGGATTACAAGCTTGTTTAGCTGAGGAGATAAACGGAACGAGGAAGTCCCCTGTTTATAAAGTTCCAAACACCGAAGGTGTTAAGGTAATAGTGAGGAATAAGGATTTAAGCCTTGCAATTTTAGAGGGAAGGATAGAAGAGCTTGAGAGAGTAGGAAGGAGAGAAGGAAAGTATGTCATATTTTTAGAAGCTGAAAGCCTTTATCCCAGAGGAGAAGGTTATACGAGATTACTAATATCTACTTTAAGAGCTTCAGGCGTGAAGCTCGTAGGGCTATCGGATCTTTTAGAGGACCTAGATTCGGGGACCATTTCAATTCCAGAACAGCTAACCACATCCTTAAGCGAGTACGGGGGGAGCGTTAAAGCGTGGATAAGCAATTCTATGCAAAGGATAGCTTTTGAAAGAACTGCTTCTCTTAAGACCTTAATAAAGGAAGCGGGAGATGATAAAATTAAGAACTTATGGAGGATGTTGCAGCAATCAGATTTCTTATTATCGATGGGAGACGTCGGTTCTCATTTCGATGTTTTCAGTACGCCAGCTGAGGCATTCGCAGTTTACAATACTATTTTCGTTGATTTTGAAGGGAAGGTGGCTACTTGGGTTCAGAGAATTAGGAAATCTAGAGTGCAGACGAAACAATACGGGTTAAGGACCTATAGAAAGTAGATAAGTTTTTATTACCTTTTACGTTTCCCGATTTTATGAAAAGGAAGCTACTTTACATTCTTTTGGATGGTGTTGGAGATAGACCCCATCCAGATCTCAATAATTTAACGCCCTTAGAGGCTGCGAAAACTCCAAATTTAGATAAGCTAGCCGGCATGAGTAAAAGCGGTTTAGTGTATACGGTAGGAAAAGGCATAGCGCCAGAATCGGATATAGCGGTTTTCTGCATGCTCGGATACGAGTTTGAAGAGAAGGGATACATGGGCAGAGGTGTTGTTGAAGCTATTGGAGCAGGCATGGATTTTAAAGATGGAGATCTAGCTTTAAGGGCTAATTTCGCAACAGTCGATGAAGAGCTAAATGTAATAGATAGGAGGGCAGGAAGAGATATTAAAGATGAGGAAGCTAAGGAGCTCATTAAGGCTGTAAATGAGCGAGTTAAAATCGAAGGCGTGGAGATATACGCTATTCATACGGTAGCCCATAGGGCGGTTGTTAGGTTTAGAAGAGAAGGAGGGCTTTCCGCTAATATTTCAAATACCGATCCAGCTTATAAGAGAATTGGGGGAATGGGCGTAGTGAAGGTTGCCGGGAAAATGAAGGTTGAAAAGGCCTTACCTTTAGATGATAATCCTAAATCTAAAATATCGGCCGAAATTGTAAACGAATTTACAAGGCAGGTCTTCGAAGTTCTAAAAGATCATCCAGTTAATAAAAGGAGGATAGAGAAAGGGAAGCTTCCAGCAAACATACTCTTAATGAGAGATGCTAGCGATACACTGCCTAAACTGCCTACGATGTCCGAAAAATACGGACTGAGCTTCGCAATCATTGCCGACATGCCCGTCGAGTTAGGAATAGGTAGGATAGTGGGAATGGAGGCAATAAAATCCAAGGCTATAGACGATTATAGAGATAAAGTGGATATAGTGAGGAGAGCCCTCGAAGATCATGATGCTGTATACGTTCATATTAAAGGACCAGACGAGCCTGGACACGATGGTAGAGCTATCCTTAAGAAAGAGGTTATAGAACGTATAGATAAAGAGTTCTTTAAGCCCCTTATAAATGAGGTTTGGTCCGAAGAAGTCTTGGTAGTGGTTTCGTCTGATCATGCGACACCCTGCGCTTTAAAGGCGCACAGCGATGATCCGGTCCCGGTAATTTATAGCGCATCTTGGATTAAAAGCGATGGTACGTCTAGATTTACGGAAAGGGAGGCTGAAAGAGGCAGCATAGGAACGATTAGAGGAGTTGATGTTCTCAAAAAGGCTATTGAATTCATGAAGGCGGAATGATTTTTAAATATCTTATTTTAAACGTAATGATATGAGTTCAATAGAGGAAGCTTTCCCCATAGGAACGAAAGTTAGGACTGAGAGGAATGTTGAAGGAGTAGTGGAGGATATCATATACATTGAAGGAAGGCCTTACATACAGGTAAGGTGGAGAAATGGTAGCTGGGGAGTGTATGGAAAGGAGGAGATAAAAAGGTATAAGATAGTTAGAGTTTCTTAAAATCTCCCAACAAATCCCCTCCTTCCTCTAAGAACAGTTCTCTTAGACTTTCCCTTCTCCTCGCTAATATATATTCCCCATTTTCCCTTCTAAAAACTACGGCAGGCTTAACTTGGGAATGGAAGGGCATGTTGAACACTAAAGAGTAAGCTCCGACGTTCTTAAAAACGACCAACTTTCCTACTTCAACGCCATTTAATTCTGTCTCAGGTCCTAGCGGGAATATGTCTATGTCATCGCAAAGCCTTCCGACCAAAACTACCTTATAGTTATCCTTTTCTCCTTTAGGAACGACCTCTACGGGGTATACTTGCCTTACTAAAGCGGAATCTAGTAATTGGTGATAGCCCGTATCTAAGAAGACGAACTTTCTTCTGCCGTAAGTCTTTACATTTATAACCCTTGAGACCAGAAAAGAAGCTTCCGCAGATAAATACCTACCGCTCTCAACTATTAAGTCAAAGTTCATACTTAGTTTTCTTTTCAAGTAATTTAATCTCGTTATCACCTTACTCGCTATATCTTTAGGGGAAGGCACCTCTATTCCGTAATATACGGGAATACCTCCGCCCACATCTAATATCTCCACATTTAGGTGTGGAATCTCCTTTTTCATCCTACTTACGAACTTTTCAAGCTTTTCTAAAGCGTGTTCAAAGCATTTAGGATCTTCAATTTGAGATCCTAAGTGGAAGTGGAAGCCTACGAAATTTAAGCTGCTTTCACTATATATTAAACGTAGTAAGTTAGTAGCGGTGTCTAAGGAGGGTCCATTAAACGGCACGCCGAACTTTCCGTAGGAGGACTTTATCTCAGCTTTAACATGTACCTCCGGATGTACCCTTATCATGACTTTGGGATTAACCTTGGCCTCCATAGAAGCTTCAATTAAATGTAAAAGGCCCTGATAGGAGCTTACGACTACGTACTCCACCCCTTCTTTGAGAATTGTTAAGTATTCATCCCTTCCCTCAGTTACGCTTGTATATACTACCCTACTTGGATCTCCTCCCGATTCTTTTAGGAAGTAAAGCTCTTCAGGAGAAGTGACGTCAAACCACGTACCGTTTTCTATGAATACCTTTAAGAGAAAGGGGTTAAAGTTAGCTTTAATAGAGTAAGCAATTATAACGTTCCCCTCAAATCTGGAATAGGCCTTTCTGAGATCGTTAAGCTTTTCCTTTAATGTCCTTTCATCGATTATGTAATAGGGCGTACCTAGCTTCTCGGCCAATCGATACAGATCCTTATCAGGTATCTCTAATTGGCTCTTTTTCTTGGCTTTTGTACTGTTTGCCAATTCTTTGCTCGAAAATTCCTCT
This sequence comes from uncultured Nitrososphaerales archaeon, assembly GCA_964420525.1. Taxonomy (GTDB): domain Archaea; phylum Thermoproteota; class Nitrososphaeria; order Conexivisphaerales; family CALBHZ01; genus CALBHZ01. Next base: position 9,146 of record CAYQTV010000025.1, read on the forward strand.
TGATCGTTATTTAAAAGTTATTATTCAGAGAGGAAAAGATATATCTGCTCTACATCAATTACAATACTAGATTGTCTACGGCTAGGGTCCCTATTACAATTAAGGTGAGGAATAAATTTGAGATAAAGGGAGAGCTCTATAGGCATATAGCTCCTTACACAGTGAGGGCTATGATGAAGGTCGGAACATTTGAAAGTTGGGCCGTTCTACATGAACATGGATTCATGATGCTTACAAATGTTAGAGCGGGGTTAGAAAAATCGAGGAGGAGCTTCTCAGCGGGAGATATAGCTTTCCTACCTATTAATGCGAGCATTTGGTTTTTTGCTAGAGATGCCAACGTTAATAGGCCTATGAGCTTTATAGGTAGAACCGAGGAAGTGGAAAAGCTATCTGATGTAAAGAGAGGAGATTACGTTACGCTTATAATTGAGGCTTAAACTCCTACTACCCTGTAAACGTAATGCCCACTAAACCCTCCTACCTTCTCAAGTTTGCCCTTCTCAACTA
>CAYQTV010000026.1:0-9610 GCA_964420525.1 uncultured Nitrososphaerales archaeon
GTACGTTTGTTACGGAGGCTCAAATGAATGAGTGGGAGACTAAAAAAAGTCAAGAAAAATTGGTAAAAGTAGAAACTGGAGTTATTGGAGCGGGTAATATTTCTAAGACTTTCTACGTCTCAGAGGATAGTGTAAGTAAGGGCTATTTCTCTAGTAGCACCTACGAAAAACCTCCAAGGCTTTACAGATACGATCAAAATGATCTCACTTATACCGAGTTTAGAACCAGCATCCTTCCTCCGTATGAGATAGATATCAATTTTAGCATTATAACAGATAAGATAAATTTGCTTTCTAATGAAAATTGGAGTTTTAAGTTAATTATTACTTGTAAGACACCAGACCCTGGCATTGATTTGGATATATATGCTTATAACTTTGATTTAAATGAATTTGATGAAATAAGAACAATAAGAGATCTTGAGCCTGGAAGTTGGTACAATATTGCAATACAGTTAGATAGCAGTTACGTAAGGAATGATGGATATGCATTAATAAGGGTTCATTCCTATCCGCTCTATCATCATCTTCTCATAGATAGATTGATCTTAATAGCAAACTATTCTTACGTAAGAGAGGTGAACTGTACCATTTTCAAACCTGCTGATCCTAAACTAATGGAACGGGATGGCGATACGATGCCGGCCTCCCCTTTAATAGATGTTACAATAGATAACGTAACTTGGAACGGAACGTTGAGAGACATGATTGGATTCATAACGCTAGGAAATCCGGACAGGTGGAAGGATGTAGAAGTAACTATCGGCGTTTATAACTATACTGAAAACGATTGGGATTATGTTAACACTACAACTTTAGAACCATATACGGAATACAGAATACGAATACCATCGCTAGAAAACTACGTGTCGTCAGATAATAAAGTACGATTTCAGATTAAACCTATTAAACCTGTAGGAGGTAAGGTAGATGTAGACGAAGTAATCATTGAAGCTATTTGGATTAAGGAAGAGGGGACGAGGTTACTTACCATCAAAAATGAAAGTCCATTTACATCGAGGATCGTAAGGATTTGGTACATAGGAGAAAATCGTACTTCATATCAAGATTTCTCTCCTCCTCTCGCTTTACAACCTGGAGAAACGTATACAGTAGTTCTACCCGCATATGCGAATTACATAAAGGTTATTACGGATTACGGCAATATTTTTGCTTTCTACCCTTAAGTAGTTTCGCTGCATATCACCTTGTAAATAGCCTGACCGCCGCTAGTCGTTACTACCTTTATCGTATACCATTCTCCAATGGTTAAATCGAATAAATTACTCCCTTGCTTGTATAGCTTAACAACTTGGCCAGGTTCGAGACCGTTAGAGAGAGCGTTGGAAGGTTCGCAATTTAAGTTAGTTACCGTTGCAATTAGCTCGACACCTTCACTATCTAGAATATATATAGTATTAACGAGAAACACCCTGTCTAAGTCTGAATTCCTAACCACTACCCATATCTTATCTAACCCCGATTTCTCCCCTAAATAAGCCATATCTATTTTTACGTTATCTACTTCCCCTCCTTGAACCATTAGCTGAGTTATATAGCCCGCTGCAAACGAGTATACAAGCGAAGCTCCCACTATAGTTATAACTATCAATAGCATGGTAGTTATAATCGGAGATAAGCCTTTCCTCAACTCCTTCCTTATTCCGCTAAATCGCTGTAGGTTAATTAAAGCTTTCCTATAGCGTTCGCGATGTAAGCCTTTCTAGCATCCTCCTAGCGTTTTCGAGCATATCGTGATCGTTATTGAAGAACACGTATACCTTACTAGCTTTCTTCTCAATCACTTTGTTAACTACTTCCTCTAACTCTTCATCCGTATAATAGTGAACGTACCAGTATTCTCTACCGTGCATCCTCAAATACACGATGTCGTTCGCCTTCAGTATTATCCTAGGTAACTCAGGAGCATCTACGGATACCGGAACTATTCCCCTTTCCTTGCACCATTTTTCAAACCACGGCTTAAACCATTCCTCCCTCCTACCTTCTAGAGCGAACCTACTTCCCAGCTTCGTAAAGGATATGAAGCTATCTAGCTTTTGCAGGAAAGCTTCGGTAGGTTTAGCTGAAGGAGGCAATTGGAAAAGGTAAAAATCCACTATTTCATCTAATGGCTCAAACAGTTTGAAAAACTTAGTCCATAGATCCTTCGCCTTATCTCCAAATCTAAATCTATGGGTTATTAGTTGAGACACCTTTACGGACCACCTTATTTTATCTTTCGACTTCCTTCTCCATCCCTTAACCTGATTTGGAAAGGGGAAACGGTAAAAGCTCGCGTTGAGCTCAACAGCATTTAACTTCGAATTTTTAACGTACCAGTCAAATCCGTCCGGGTTCCAATCGTAAACCCAGCCCGACGTCCCGATGTATATCTCCATTTGTTACTACCTTGAGTTCAACGCCGTTAATATCTTTTTAAGCATATTCCTTAAGCTTTTTGTAAAGAAAAACGCCTGCTATGAACAGTAAGAGCGCTGCCCATCCCAAGGAGCTATCCGCTCTAAGCAATCCTACGGCTATTTCCTCCGCAGATAGCTTTTCCCCTACTATCACAACATCAACGATTCTAGCGAGGACAACTAACGTCTGTATAATCATGGCGGCGGCTCCCATACCGCCTCCTATTAGCAAGCACGCTACGCTCTTAATCTCGTCCTTTCTGAGAGCGTAGTATAGCGAAGAGAGCAGTACTAATCCGATAGGAGCTAATATTATGATAACGCTTACATCCCTAGGAATGAAGTAATGTAGGAATTGTGAAGGAAGCGGTGTCGGAGAAATCCATAGATAGATAGAGAGGATTGTAGCTAATATGTAAAGCATCCCTAAAATAAAGGCCAAGGTTGAAAGGATGGGAAGCTTTCTATCCATGTCACATTACACCCATAACACGTCCCAATCCAATTACCGTTAAAGCCAAAACGTACGCTAGCATAATCTCATAAAATAGCGCAAACAAGGCATATTTTAGCCCCAACTCATTTCTTATCGTAGCGATGGTGGCTAAGCAGGGAACGTAAGTTAAAACGAAGATCATGTATGCGTAAGCCATTAACGGGGTAAAATGTTGAGCTATCGCGCTAACCAATCCTTCTTCTCCAACTCCGTAAAGAACGCCCATTACCCCTACAACCGTCTCCTTAGCTACGAACCCAAATAGTAGAGCGGTACTAGATCTCCAGTCCCAACCCATGGGGGAGAAGACGATTGATAGATAATGACCTATAACTCCGGACCAGCTCCGCTCGAGCAATGCCGCATTTTCTAGAGCTTCAGGTCCTAAATAACCGGAGGGGCCGAAAACTGAGAGAAGCCATATTAGGATAACGCCTAGGAATATCACCGTTCCGGCCTTGAAGAGAAACCTCTTCGTTCTCTCCCACGTCTTAAATGCGATGTTATCTAGCCTAGGCGTTAAGTAAGGAGGCATTTCTATTATGAAGCCCGTAAAGGGGCCTTTAAACAGCGTACTCCTCAAAATTAGCCCTACGATCAAAGCTAGCACTATACTCAGAACGTACATGCTAGCTATGGCTATTCCAGCATACGCTCCAAGCACCGCTCCTCCTATAACTAGGTACACGGGTAATCTAGCGTTACATGAGGAAAAGGGGGCTATTAAGGCTAGAGCTTTTCTATCGTTCTCATCCTCTATTCCCCTAACCGCCATAACGGCTGGGACATTGCATCCAAAGCCTATTACTAGGGGTATAATGGCCTTACCCGGAAGCTTAAACTTGCTGAAGAACTTATCTACGATAAAGGCTACCCTTGCCATGTAACCTACGTCCTCCAGTACAGCGAAGCCTAGGAAGAAGAAGGCGATAACCGGCAGGAAAATAAGAACGCTTCCTATGCCCGATATCACACCGTCTGCAAGCAGGGAAGCTAGCCATCTAGGGAGAATGGCGCTTCCCGCTATTAAATCATGAAGCCATACGTTTACGAGAAGGTCTATGGCATTAACTAATGGCGCAGATACTTCGAAAGCGAACCTGAATAAGAGCATTAACACCGAAAGAGCTATGGGTACCCCTAGGATCTTCTGAGTGAGTATGGAATCGAGTATATCCGTAATCGTTATCTTAACCGGCTTAATCCGCTCTAATACCTGTTGCGTAATTTCCGAGGCCTTTCTGTATCTCGTTTCTATTATATAAGCTCCCACATCTCCAAGCTTTTCTCCTAAAAGCCTTCTCAGCTTCTCAACTTCTCCTAAGATAACGGATCCTTCTTGCGTCCTCTTCACCTTAACCATTACGTCTTCGTCTCCCTCTAAGAGCTTAATCGCCAACCATCTAGCTGGATACCTCTTAGAAAGTTCAAACGAGAGCTTCCTTATTAGAGAGCATATCTTCTCTATTGCTAGCTCTACGTCCCTGCCGTAATTAACTATCTTCAAGTTAGCCCTCTTACTCAGTATAGCTTCCTTTATCGTTCTCTTTAGCTCTTCTATTCCACATCCTTCAGGCGCGATAGTTGGTATTACAGGGATGCCTAATATCTCGCTTAACTTTCTATAATTTACGCGAAGGCCTTCACTTTTAGCTATATCGATCATATTGAGATCGATAATTAAGTTCGCTCCCATCTCCAGAAGCGATACAGCGAGATAGAGACTCCTTTCTAAGTTAATTGCGCTTACAATGCATACCACGACGTCCGGTTTCTCCTCTACGATAAAGTTCCTCGCTATAAGCTCGTCAACGCTATATGCGGTTAGTCCGTAAATACCTGGAAGATCGATTATTTCCACTTCATGACCGTTTATTTCCGTTTTCCCTACTTTCTTCTCAACGGTTACGCCTGGCCAGTTCCCTATCCAAGCCTTACCTTTAGTTAGTTTATTGAAAATTACGCTTTTGCCTACGTTTGGTACGCCTGTTAATGCGACTTTAACATATCGATTTTCAACCATATCGGTCACCTAAGGAAACCTATAAGAAATATGTAAAATAACGGGTTCGAAATGCGATTCTAGATTATCGAGGCTTAGCCTTTCCTTATACATCGTTCCTTCAACACTGGTCATCGCTTTCACCTTTGTTAGGTATACCTAACTTAGGCGAACCTAACGGTTTACTTAAGCTTATCTATTATGAGATATGCTAAAAATTTAGCGTACTTCAACCAGTATCTTATTAGTGATTCCCCTTCCCAACGCAACCCTTGCGCCCCTATAAGAGATGATAACTGGACCTCCTTGATTTCTAATTACGACGATCTCCGTACCTGGACTTAAGCCTAAGTCTAAAAGCCTCCTCAAAAGCCCGTATCCTCCAAGTAAACGACTTATCTTCCCCTTTTGACCTTCGCTAAGAAGGGATAGAGGGACCTCCATTTCTACCACCGATGTCTTAAGAGTCCTTCCTTCATCAACCAAAACCTTCACATAATGTTAGGAATTCCTAACATTATTAAGCTTTACTTTTTTGTGATATAGCTTATAAGTAGAGGTATAGGGAGTTTATCTGCATCTAAATCTTTTTATAAAGAGCTAGGTAAAAAATAGCAGATGCGAAGGAAGAGCGTAGAAGATTATTTAGAGGCGATTTATAGGTTAATAGATGAGAAAGGGTACGCGAGGATATTTGACATCTCCGCTTCTCTTAACGTAAAGCCTCCTAGCGTAACTGAAATGGTGCAGAAATTAGCGAAAGAAGGGTACGTTAAGTATACTCGCTATCAAACTATAACTCTAACGAATAAGGGAAGAGAGGTGGCTAAGAACGTATATAGGAGACATAAAACGTTAACTGAATTCCTTAAAATCCTAGGAGTTGAAGAGGAGATCGCTGAAAAAGATGCATGTGAAATAGAGCATAGCCTACATCCAGAAACGGTTGAAAGGTTAACGAAATTCGTAGAATTCGTTAAAAATGCCCCTAGAGATCCTAAATGGTTGGAACATTTTAGAATTTATTACGAAACCGGTAAATATCCAAGCTGCGAGGAGGACAGAGTTTAGAAAAAGCTCTCTAATCCCATTCCCGCGGTCTTGGCTATCTTTAAGAGGCTATCCTCCTTTAACCCTATTACGTTTAATATCCTTGCACACACAGGTACGATTTGCTTCTCAATGTAGTAATCTATGTCGACTTCATCGATATCGACTTTGGAGTAGTGTTTAGATCTTGCATGTATAGGCCCCTTGCCCTTAACTACTACAAAGCCGATGTAATCTCCCTTCGTTACCTTCCAACCTTCCGATATTAACTCCTTAGCCACTACTGTATGGGGCGCGCTTACCTCATACTCGTCTATCCTCTTAGCAAGCTGTTTCCATATCACGAGATCTAACAAATCTACGTTTTTATTCCTTAATTCGGTTATCCTTTCCCTAAACACGCTAATTACCCTATCCTTTGAAGCCCCTCTAAGCAATAAATCGGCTATAACCCTTTGAGTATCCTTAGCAAACTTACACCAATCCCCTCTCACAGCTTCAAGCCCTACGAGATCCAGAACGTTATCTATCGTTAATCCCGCGTACTTCTTCTTAGCCTCAGTAAAGATCACCTTTTTGTAGATCTTTTCCAATTTCGCCTCTAGTCCTAGCTCCCTCTCTATCCAACTAAGTAGCCTATCTACCTTCTCTTTATCGTATTTAACGAAGAGGCTGTCTGTATCTCCGTAAACGACTTTAAGACCTAGTTCCTTAGCTTTCTCTATAGCTTCGGTTATCGTTCTCCTACCTAAAGCCGTTACCGTTTCAGCTCCTTCTCTTAAATACCATCTAGCTCCAGTCCACCCCATGTAACCGTACATTGCATTCGCTAATACCTTTAGGGTTCTCTGCATAGCATCTAAGAACCTGTATTCTCGACTATCCTTAGGATACTTCTTCATTATGTCTCTAACGGCCTCCCTCTCCTTAACGGCTCTTTCCAGAACCTCCGTAAAGAAACCCTTTCTATCCTGAGCTATACATGTGCCGGCTTCCTCTATAAATAGGAAGCCCTTTGGACATGGAGCTCTCTTTACGGTATCGGGAGATATATTGTACTTCAACATAATGCTCGGGTACATTGCCTTGAAATCTATAACGGCGACGTTCTCATGTATTCCCTTTTCAGGAGTTAAGACCTTTCCTCCAGGATAGGTTGGTAAAGCCCTTTCAACTGGTTTAGGTATTAGCTCCCCTATTCTAACCGCAGCCTCCATTAAGTAGTTCTCGAGCCTATACCCCGCAGCTGCTGAGAACACGTAGTCCGGAGGAACGCCCGTAATAGAAGACATTGTGAATATGTGATCGGATATGGTTTGGAAAATTGAGAGAGAAGCCGAGGCTCTCCACATAGAATATTCCAACACTTTTTCCCTATCTTCTTTCCAGTACTTAGGATATAGGAATTCATCGAGCTGTAGCTTAGGTTGAGGCAAACCTAGAAATCTAGCTAGCTCTTCCAAAGTCCCCCTTTCTAATTCGGTTATCTCCCTTGCGTAATCCTTTAAATCGAAATTTATCCTTCCAGCTATGGAGAAATGGCCGTAAACGCTTTGATGTGGTTCCGTTTTTAACCTTCCAACCTCCAGCTTTATTCCCAGCTTTTTAGCTCTAATCAAGAGGTAAGGCCAATGCGAGGTATTTAATCTATACCCTACGATTACATCGGGGTTGTAGCCTTCTACCTCCTCTATAAAGGCCTTAATGATGGATTTCTCTTCTCCAGTAAATTGTCTCTTTACGCCGTCATCTCTAGCTATCGATATCGCTACTACCGGATCCCTCTCAGGAATAGGCGTTCCTATTTTAGGTTCGTATAGGAAATCTAGGCCTACTACCCTTAATTTAGGAGCCGCTAACTCCTCCGTCTTCTCCATTCTAATTAAGCGATAAGTGCAGTTTACACCGTTTCCTCCTTTTCCATCTTGCTCTACAAAACATTTATACCAAGAAGCAGGCTTGATGTCATTGTCTAGGATGAACCTAACGGAGAGCCTTAAATCGTCCTCGTATGAGGTGCCTAGATCTTTAACCGCTTTGCTTACATCTTCTATCTTAGATGGCTTGCAAAGAACTTCTACTGCAGATACCTTTTCACCGAAAAGCCTTTTTTCTACAACTTGAGCTGAAATCACGCCGCTAATATTGGAGATTTTTCTTGCCGCTTCTAGAGGATCGGCCTTCGGAACGACGTAGAATCGTTGTCCTTCAACTTTAACTCTCAATACAGCTCTTTCTCCATCTTCTCCAATGCTCCATATCCAGATTTCATCTTCGTCTTTTACCTTTTCGGCCGATAGATCTAGGATCCAGAACTTCTTTTCCATAGTATCACCTACCGCTTATTCATTACGTACTGTTCAACGATATCGTCCATTTTATTTATAACTTCTAACGCGTGAGATTTTAAAGCAACTCCAGAAGCGGCGAATGCATGTCCGTCCGCGAACCCCAGCCCTTTAACCGCCTCCATTAATAGTTTAACGGCGGATGGATATCTTCCTCCCTCTACCTCCTTTCTCAAGAGTTCGGGTACTCTTACCGATATCTTTACGTAGTCGCTCTTTAATTCCCCCAATCCAGGAATCTCCCTCGGAACGTCCATATATCCAATTAAGTACTTACTTGGATCGATTAGTCTTCTTTGGTAGGAAAGATATGAGCAAAAGGTACCTACAACTTTCGTTCCCATCCCCTTGAAGAAGTTCTTCGCGTAGAACCACTGTATGTACCTCCCTTTGCTTAAACCTCCTCGATAGAGCTCGGATAGCATTCTTTTATTCGCTCTTTTCCTCTTCTCCTCTAGCTCTTTAACGAATTTTACGATGTGGGGCTTTTCTCCATGTAGACAGAGCTCAACTCCCATCTTAGGACCTCCTTGATAGTAGCCTACTGAGCCAAGAACTTGAAGGGATTTGAATAGATCCTGGAGAATGAAATTATGTTTTAGTGCAATTAGCTTGTTGCCTTCGTACTTTACAACTCCTTTACTTAACGCTTCTTTTAAGACTTCGAGGTTTAAGCTCTTATAGCCTTCAGGTATTTCTATACTGCCGGTTAAAGCGAGATATGAAAGATCGTACATCTTATCATCCACCGTCTTTACGAATAAGTAACAACAAGTCGATCCTGAAAAATCTGATTCTCCTTTATAGCCGAAGTTCTCCAAGTTTAAATCTATTACCATGGGATCCCTAGAAGGAGATGGATCGTGATGGTCTAATACTACGGTTAAATTCCTTCCTTTATTGAATTCCGATATCTTATCGCAATGAGGAGAACCTATATCGCAATAGAAGATGGTCTTTCCTCCATTAAGGTGTAATTTCTCAATAATCTCGGGATACAATTTTTCTATGCAGATTAACTTAGCTTTAAAGCCCTTTCTCTTTAAAGCTTCATAAATTATCGCTCCTGAACAAATACCATCTGCATCATCATGATGAATTACGAGGACATCCTCCGACCTATCCCTTAGTAAGTTCCATGTTCTCTGAACTTCTCGTTTGAATGAAGACAGCGACATACAAATAATGACAGGAGGTTCTCCTTAAAATCTATTATTAATCTCTAAGGAATTACCTGCTTAACGGCAACAGGTTAGCGTAGGAATTGAAGAACTGCATGAAGACGTTTGGA
>CAYQTV010000027.1:0-6063 GCA_964420525.1 uncultured Nitrososphaerales archaeon
GAGTTATATGCAAAGTACATGAAAGAGGACTTGAAGAAGTAGCTATGAAATTCAATTTAATTTAAGTGAATTCACTTAAATTAAATTTTTGAAGGTTTTTAAACGAAATTATTCATTTTTATTCTCTTTTACCACAAATTATTAATTTTTGTTAAAATAAATTCGATTTTAGACAAAATTTTATAAGTAATTTTACCTAAAAATGAAGACGATGGAGATATACAATCCATTCGATAGATGTCCCGTATGTGGAGGGAAGAAGTTAAACTTAACAGCTGATAGAGAAGTAGTTTGTACTATATGCGGCTCCTCAATGGGCTTTATATACCCTGAAGTTAACCTAGGAAGCTTATTACGTAACGAACTCTTAAGCACCGATGTTAAGTTAAACGGCGCTTTAGATCAGATATCAAGAGTATGTGAAATTTTAAACCTACCATCACAGGTAGTGGAAGAGGCTAGGGAAATAGCTAAGAAGCTTTTGAGTAGAGGAGCCAGGGTTAGAAAGGAGGGCTTAACCATATTCAGCGTCTTAGTAGCAAGTAGAAAGCATAATGCGATAAGGAGGTTAGATGAGATAATTCTAGCTTTAAAGAGGCTTGGATACGAAGTTCCTAGGAGCATACTCAGAATACTCTCTAAGCTTGTCCTTTATTATGGTAAACCCCTTCTCATACCTAGCCCGATACTCTATGCAAGACAGATCACATCTAAAATGGCGTCCGACAAGGTAATCGATGTTAAATATGCTGAAAGGTTATTTAGGAAGAGCATAGAGCTAGCTTCAGGCGATTTAATAAGAACTCCGAGCGCCCTACTAAAGGCCTCTCTAGCTATATTGTTAGCGGACTTATCTCTAGGTAAGAAGCTAACGCCACATATTCTGAGTAGATATTCTGGCTACTCGGTAAAGACCATATCCAAGCATATTAAAGCTTTACTTAAGGAGGACAAGACGGGCTTAATTTCCCTGAAGATGTCCGAGCTCGAACCCTCTGCAATACAAAGGAGGCTCGATCATGGATAGGCAACCTGAAGTAAAGCTAGTTGATATAAACCTCGTTAAGCCCAATCCATGGAATTGTAACGTAATGAGCTCAGAGGAATTTCAATCGCTTTTAACCGGAATGAGCAAAATAGGCGAAGCGAACCTTCCTCCGATACTATGTAGAAAGGACGAAGATGGAACTTACGAGATAATCGATGGAGAGCACAGGTACAAAGCGGCAAAAATACTAGGATGGAAAAGGATACCAATTATCATTGTTAAGGTTAGTAGAGAAGAGGTAAAAGTTCAGAGTTTAATTTTAAATTATAGTAAAGGAAGAATTGATCCCTTGAAGCTATTCGATTTACTCTACAAGGAATGGGAGGGTGGAGAGGGCAGATTAACGACTAGACAGATAGCGGAGAAGTATGGAAGGGTCTTCGATCAATCTTGGGTAGTTAAGATACTATCTCTAAGGCGTTTATCTCCAAAAGTTAGGAAGTTTCTAGAGCTTCAAAGAGAGGTGAATGGAGGGAGGATTCCTCTTTCTTTAAAGCATTTAATAGCGATAGCTAAAGTGGAAGACGAAGAACTACAGTTTAAACTAACAAAGGCGGCAATTGAGACCAAGATAAGTGCAGAGGGGCTTGAGAAAGCTATAGCGTCAAGGAGGTTTATTAAAACCATTAAAGAATCCGATAGAAAACGAAAAAGGGGAGAAAGCATAGGAGAAAGCTATATTAAGTGTACTGAGTGCGGGAAAACTTACTTGGTGAACTGGAAGAGGCATAAGATATATGAATTAAAAAATATGCCGGGATTTACAAAACTCGTTGAAGTGCCTTCTTCTCACGTACAGACGGAGGTAATATAAGTTGATAGGAGTTAAATCGAATATTCCCAAAACCGAAATAAATAGGGAGATATACTCATGTATAGAGAGAAGTTTAAACTCTTTGGGAGAGACAGTAAAGTACGCTATACTATGGCACGTTGAACGTACATGTAATGTAAGTAAGGAGAACTTTATTGAGAAACCAGATCGATTTACCGCCGCCTTAGAGAAGATCTTTGGTGAGGCGGCTGAAATCTTAGAGAAAATGATCGTTGATGAAATAAAGAAATCCTTCGGTGTACGAGAAGACGTTTACGATCTCGTTACAGTCATCGATATAGTTAAAAAGAAAGGAAGTCCCTAAGAGATTTTTAAGTTTATTCGCTCTACCATAACGTTCTTATGTTAAGGGTGTAGAGCTAAAAAGAGGTAATGCGAGAAAGTAAGAGCTTCTCCATAAAAAACCTCCTGTTAATTACTTTACTGTTCGCGGGGAGCTTCTTCGGTCCCTTTGGAGGAAATATGATCTTCCCTATGTTTAAAGCCTTGAAGTTAGAGTTCGGAATAGATGTATTATTGCTAGGTCTTTCAGTTACGCTCTTCATGATTCCTTTCTGTATAACTCAGCTCTTCTCGGGTATTTTAAGCGATGTATTTTACGGAAGGAGGGTCATGATCACCCTTGGTTTCCTAATTTACGGAATAGGGGCTTTTATCGCATCTATCTCCCCTTCCATTTGGATCTTCCTATTATCTAGATGCATTCAAGGAGTAGGCGCTGCTTTAGTTATACCGTCCATTATGGCTTTAGTAGGAGATCTATTCAGAAGGGAAATTAGGGGGAAGATAATGGGAGGGATGGCCATCTCTACAACCTTAGGGGGAGCGTTAGGCCCTCTATTTGGAGGCTTTTTCTCCGATATAAACTGGAGATTAGGGTTTACGGTATTAGGAGTTATGTCTATTGCTTTTACCTTATTAGCGCCTCTTGCTATACCCTCCATTAGCCCGTCATCGACTAAGTTTAATTTTTTAAAGATTGTAAAGGAGAGCTTCCTTCAGCCGATGGTTTTAACGATAGGCTTCCTAGGCTTCATGCTCTTTTACGTAAGAGTTGGCGTATACACCTACCTCGCGGATCTACTCAGCTTAGATCCCTATAACTTAAGCGGCGGGGTTATAGGAAGCTACTTTTCCTTAGCTGGAATAGGAGGCTTAATTGCTGGATTCTCAGCTGGTTACTTTACTGATAAGATAGGAAGGCTAAGGACTATGATAGCGGGCTTTTCTATGCTGTTAATCGTACTAAGCGCGTACGTAGCTCCTATGTGGTACCAATTACTTCCCTTTCTTCTATTCTTTACGGGCTTTTCTTCAACCCATGTCTTCACCCCTTTAAACACTATAGCTGTAGAAATAAATCCGAGATATAGAGCTACCATTGCTTCGGTTTACGGATTTATGAGGTTCTTGGGGTACGCTTTAGGTCCCATGATAGCGTATCCACTGTACATATATCTATCCTTAAACGGCGTAGTTCTATCGGCTATAGCGGTTATTATCTTGAGCTTAACGCTATCGTTGGCTGTTAGGAAGACGATATCGTAGCTATGGATTTTAAAAGGGTAATTGACATACAGAAACTCTTATCGGAAACAATTTTAAAACTCGCATTTTAGAAATATTGTAAGTTTGCTTAACGTGAAAAAGATAGCATTAGCATCGTTCTTCGGAGTAATAATATTCATCTCTAAGGTCTTTCCTACGCCAATTGATAAGATGCTCGTTATCGTTCAAGCCCTCCTCCTATCTCTAGCATCGTTGCTATTGAGGAGGATGGGAGCAACGTATACGGCTGCGATAGGAGGGATTCTTACGAGCATATGGAAAGCTGGATTCTTTCCCTTCTCCTTAATCTTCGCTGTAATCTACGGCTTGATGATAGACGGCTTCTTCTATATATTTAAAGTGAGAACTCCGCGTGAAGAGGTAAGAACCGGAAGGCTTGTAGCTTCTCTAACGCTAAGTACGGCATTGATCGGGCTCGTATCTTTCTACGTAACCGTCTCGCTTAAATTCATGCCCATGCTTCCAATCCTCTATATTATAGTCTTAGTTGTTGGAACCGTAAGCGGAGCTGTAGCTGGCTACCTTACTTCATTTATATGGAAAAGGTATCTATTTCATAGGTTGAGGTAAGTCATGAGGAGGATTATTGTAAAAACCTAAAGATCAACAACGCTAAAGCGATAATCAAGGCCAATATTAAGATAGCTACGAAGACAACAAAGCCTACGGAAATAACGAGTACCACGATTGGAAAAAGAACCGCTAAAACTAGGCCGTAAATCAACCCTTCCGACAGACTCTTCCTAACTACTAAGCCGTAAACTATCCCCGCTAAGAAACCCACCACGACCAGAGCTAGGATAATTGAAATTATCAACGTTATAATATATTTGAAGGAGGTATATAAATAAAAAATTACTTGAGGAACTCAGATAGTATTGGATCTTTCTTAAGCTCTTCATTAAGGTAGTTTATTGAATCTCTGAAATCTAAGTAAACTTTCATAACTCTCTCAATATGCTCTGGTCTTACTATGCTGCTATTGGAGATCTCGGCTATAACTCGAGCAGGTTGCAATAGCTGCGCTGCATAACGTAACGTCTTCTTTACCCCTAAATCGGTTAACATATCGAGGGCCTCAGGAGATAGCTCTACGCCATCGGCTGTCGCCTTTATCTCAATTATCTTCCTTACGTCTTCAGGCGGCGGTATCTTGGTCTTAGCGATCAATAACCTATCGAGCATATCTATTGGAATTCCGTGAGGAGATTTAAAGTCCGTACCTCTAATCTTAGTAACCGCTCTATTCGTAGCTAAGACTAATAGGGGAGCGAACTCCTTCTCTAACGCTCTATTCAAGAAGCTAAACGCCTCTATATCTAACATATGCGCCTCATCTATAAATAGTACTCCTGGAACAAGTTCGGCCTTTTTGTTCTTAATGAGATCTTCCACTTCTTCATCTACTTTAGCTCTAATTTCATCGGTTACTTCCTCCTCCCTAAACAACATAAGCCTTCTCGCTCTTATGTTAGCCATATCCACATCGTGGAGCGTAACCGTATGGGTAGTTTTCTTGATCTTCCTGACGGGTCCTCCAGGCCTATCTAAGAGCCTTCCTAGCCTATACTCTCCCTTCCACTTACTTTCGATATACCGGCTTCTACCTAGCTTAGTTACTCGCCCTGTTTCAGCGTCTATTTCTATGATATCTCCAGGCCTAATGTGAAGCCTCATTAGTTGAGCCGCTACTCTATCGCCTACCTCGAGGCTTCTCTCCTCCTGTTTAGTCTTTAACCTGAGGAAAGCGCCTAACGCGACCTGAGCGTACGGATTATACGGATGTTGAGCTTTCTCAATTTCTATATTTACGACCTCTCCCTCGTAAACTTCTCTTTCCTCAAATATCCTTAGCCCTATAGCTCTCCTCATTGCTTGCGTTAATATTTCGGTCTTCTTTATAGTAGCGCCGTAGATTTCGCTACCCGATATCGATACGAAGGGTACATCCCTTCCAAGCTCTCTAGCCATACCGACGGCTATTGCCGTTTTACCGGTGCCAGGAGGTCCTACTAAGAGCAAGCCGTGACCTGGTCTTTTACCCCTCTTAACGAGCTCAACCATTATGCCTGCAGCTTCACGAGCTTCCTCTTGTCCAACTAATCCATCAGCTATACGAATAGCCTTTAACTTTTCATCTAAACCAAGTCCAGTAATATGGCTATGTAACCCCAGTCCGTACTCGGGCACCACCTTTCCCTCTACTTCCTTAATTACGGGTCGGCTCATGATCATCACCTCCTTTTATAAAACGTAATTATGAGATCCTTATTTTATTGAAAATTTTACAATATTTTCTATGTATTTAGTTAATAATCTAGCTTATAAATTCTAATGGAGAACGACGGTAATTTCAATAAGAGCAACGGGCGGTGAATACGTCCCCCCTCTACTCATCCTGGCCTAGCGGCCCGTCGTAGAGGCCCTCCCTGAGGCTAGAGTATGGAAATTTATAATGATATATAAACGTAACCTCTAGATCTCTATAGGAAATTAAAGCTTTTAATTTAAGCGCGCAATCGAGCATGTACTTGCGGGAATGCACGTTAAATTAATTAAGTTCAAAGGCAGGCTTCACGATTTCCCATATAAGAGAAACGCGACGTCATGC
>CAYQTV010000027.1:6073-9578 GCA_964420525.1 uncultured Nitrososphaerales archaeon
TCATGCGATGGAGAGCGCAAATGTCCACATATGTTACTATTGGATATAGCTAAACCGGGACATTGTATTCACAGATGCGTTTTCTGCTACGCTTTCGAATATCCTGAGAGCTGGAACGGTTCTACGCCATTGCTCGTCTACGGGAATATAGTTAAGAGGTTAAAGAACGAGCTTAAAAAGCTGAAGATCTGCCCTCCCTTCTACATCTCCCCCGCATCCGATCCATTTCAACCGGTGAAGGAGGTTTTAATTAGGAGCTTGGAAGTAACGGAGCTTCTTCTTAAGCATGGCTTAAGCTTCCATCACGTAACCAAAAGCCCGCTCGTTAGAAGATGCTTGGATATAGATGGCTTAACTAAATATCCCTATTATCACTTACAAGTATCCTTAGAAACCGTAAACCCGGATAAGGCTAGGACTTTAAGTAACGCTCCTCCTCCAAGGGAAAGAATGGATATTTTAGAGGAGTTCTCCAAGGAAGGAGTTTATACTATCTTAAGGCTGGATCCCATAATTTACGGTTTTACCTCCGATCTAGATGAAATTAATGAGCTAATAGAATGGGCATCGAGTATAGGCGTAAAACATGTAATATCTTCAACTGGCAGATTTAAGCAGCGCACCCTTCTTAAGATCGTTGAGAGGTTAAAGGAAAACGGTTACGAAGAAGAAGCTAAAACTGTATCCTCAACATACGTACGTGAAGTATCCGATTACTATAGAATTCCCTTGAAGTTAAGGATCAAGTTCCATAGAACGTTAAAGGAGATGGTGGAGAAGAGGGGGATGTACTATAGCGTTTGTCAAGAGCTAAACTGGAGTAGAGGGCTTGATTCAGCTAACTTGCCTAATTGTGAAGGGGAGAGGAATTGGATAATGATAAGGGTAGATAATGAGTGGAGGCCTTTATGCAATAAGTCGTGTACGTTATGTACTAATCCCGCCTGTAATTTACCTCAACTTTTAGATCAACCTTTAAAGCTTTCAAGGCTAAGAATGTAAAGGAGGCCTTTTAAGGGGGGCTACGGTTTAGTATTGATGAGAGATGAGCTTAGGATGGCCTATACCTCCTCCAAAGCCTAGGGTTACTAAAACGCCTGAAATATTTAGAAAGGAAAGGGAAGCTATGGTAGCTAGGTTAGAAAGGGAGGGCTTCCTAAAATCGCCGAGGCTTAAGAGGGCTATGTTAAAGGTACCTAGAGAGTTATTCATTCCTAAACAATATGCGGATTACGCGTATGAGGAACTCCCGTTTCCTCTTCCTGGAAATGGTCGCAATCAAACTATATCATGCCCTCATAGCTACCCTCTCTTCTACGAAGCCTTGAAGTTAAATGAGGGTGATCGGTTTTTAGAAGTTGGAACTGGCTCGGGATATGGAGCGGCCTTAGCTAGAGAGGTAGTTGGATCTAAGGGGTTAGTTGTTACCGTGGAGATTAATCCCGCTACCTATAAGTTCGCTAAATCGAACTTAGACAGGCTTGGATATAGGGACGTAATAGTGGTTTTAGGCGATGGCTCTCTAGGCTATTCTCCATTAGCTCCCTATAATAAGATATGCGTTACAGCCGCCTGTCCAAAAATACCCCCTCCCTTAATAGAGCAGCTTTCCCCTAACGGCAGGCTAGTTGCTCCAGTTGGCTATCCCAATAGTGTTCAAGACCTCATTCTCTTAGAAAAGCTCTCCAACGGCGAGCTAAGGATGTCTAAAATAGATGAGGTACTATACGTTCCCCTGAAGGGAAAATACGGTTGGGCTTAAAATGCGTTACTAAATACGTCTCTTCACGCGATTAAAGCACACTTCAAGCTCACTTTTCAAATCCTTAATAATCGGCATTTTATATAAGAAGATCTTATGAACCTCTCCTTCGTACTTTACTTTCAAAACTTCTCTAGGCTTCCATCCCGGAACTGGGAAATCGTGCGCTATTACTTTAGCTCCTGGCTTAAGCTCCTTTTCAAGCTTAAACCTAAGCTTAGCGTTCGTATCGCTAGTCAAGTAAAGGGTAACTACGTCAGCTTTAGATAGCTTTACCTTGTATAGATCGCCCTTTATTACGTGAATCGAATCCCTTACGCCTTCTTTCCTAACGTTTTCGTTAATCCTCTCAATTAAATCAGGCCTTATTTCAACCGCTACTCCTTTAGCGTTATATTCCTTTATGGCTTCTATAACTATCCTTCCATCTCCAGCTCCTAGATCGTAAACTAGCTCTCCCGGCTTTATATCCGCGAGCTCTAACATCCTTTTAACTACCGGCTTAGGAGACGGTACAAACGGTACGATGGTCATCGAGGGTTGGATATCCGCTCTCTCGTAAATACTTTTACCTTAGCTCAATCATTTCTCATGTAAAGTATTTTAACTTCTTTCTTTTCCTAAAGAGCTGATGAAGTGGAGCTTAAAGTTGGAGGAGTATAGTTCGCTTATATCTAAGAGGCTCGACGATTTCTTTAAAGAAGTACTTGTTGAAGCTGAAAGATATCATAGCTTTATCGGTGAAGTATACCGTGCTTTAAGGGAATTCGTTATGAGAAAGGGAAAAAGAATAGCTTCGTACACCACTTTAATCACCTATAGAGGGTATTCAATAGAAGGATATGAATCCATATTAAACGTATGTTGTGGGATTGAGCTATATCGTCACGCGATCTTAGTTCACGATGACTTAATTGACGAAGATGTTATGAGGAGAGGAGGGAAAACGATACACGAGATATTTAAGGAAATGTACGATAATAGATTGGGGTACGGTACTGCGGTATTCGCTGGAAACGCCCTCCTATCCCTTGCGCTAAAAGCCATAATAAGTTCAGGTTTTCCGCCGGATAGGATTAGGGAAGTCTCTCGTTCAATAATTGAAGGGTTTAGAGAGGTTAACGAAAGCCAGATACTGGATTTATTATTTGAGTACAGGGATGTAGATATCGAGGAGTGGTACGTTATGGCATCTAAGAGGGCGGCTTCTCTATTTAAAACGACTATCCTCACCGGCGCGATTTTAGCGAGCGCTCCTTCTAGAGATATAGAGCTTCTAAAGGAAGCTAGCATGCATATCGGCTATGCGTTCGATATACAGGACGATATAATCGATTTGTTCGCAACTAAGGAACAGTACGGTAGAGATCCCGGTAAAGATGTGCTATTTGGGAAAAAGCCTTTGTACATAGTTTACGCCTTAAAGCAGGTAGATAAAGAAGAGCTGAAAAGGCTTATAAAAGAAAGGAATATCGAGGGAATTAAGAGGCTTATTAGAAATTCTAAAGCTCTAGATAAAGCGAAGGAGGAGGCTTTTAAGCACGCAAGTAAAGCAAAAGAGTTTTTATCTAAAACGGAAATGGATGAAGGAGCTAAGGATTCCTTCTACTACCTCATAGATTTCATATGTAAGAGCTTAGATTGGTATAAATAAGCTAGATTTTAAGCGCTTCCCTCTGAGCTTTAACAACGTTTTCTACTACCTCTTTAGGATCCTCGGCTTTGGTGATAGCTCTACCAACT
>CAYQTV010000028.1:0-9545 GCA_964420525.1 uncultured Nitrososphaerales archaeon
AGGGAGTATTATCGAAATAATTAGAACGACCCCATATGATAAAATCGCTGAAATAATCGATCCAGAGAAGTTCTTACCAGTTCCTCCCATCCATAAAAAGGCTAGAGGAGGAGGGCTGGATTCAAAGCTTTACATTAAGAGGTATCTAGTGGATACGTTCTTAACTAAGGCCTTGTACGATGACGCCGAAATAGTACCGTACGTAGATTTAGAAGACTTGATGATAAGGTTAATTAGGGAGAGAGGAGAGCTCATATCGGCGTATTGGGAGGTCCTCGATACGGCTGCTCACGTATATTCTCCAGATTCTGAAGAAGTAAGAGCACACGTATCTAGGATCTTATCCTTGATATCTAAGCTTCCCTTTAAGAAGAAGGGAAGAAGGGCATTTGTGATAGTAGCGGATCACGGATTTGTCGATGCTAGGAAACGACAAGATCGGATTGTAGATGATAGAGATATAGTAAATAAGCTATATCTACCTCCCTTTGGAGATATGAGAGCTACCTTTTTGCTCCCTTTAGAAAATAGCTACGATGAGGTGTTAAACGAAGTGGATAAGAGATATGGAAAATGGTGTTTAGCTTTAAAGAAGGAAGACGCTCTAGAGCTTAGATTACTGGGGCTAAGAGAGGTGGGGGATTTAGCGTTATATAGGCTTGGAAGGCTGATCTTGCTACCTAAGGAGGGATATGCACTTGATATTAGGCCTAAAAGGAGGAAATATGAAATGAAAGGAGCTCACTCAGGTTTATCGAAAAAAGAGCTAGAGGTTCCCTTACTGATCTTTAAGTACTAAATTTAATGATTCATCTTACATTAAGGCTAGTTGGGAATTTGAGAAAAGGTGGAACCGTAAAGCCTATTTAAAATCCAAACGACGTCAAAGCCATCTACTACCGTTAAATCTGGAGGCACGGGTTTAACGAACGCTGAGAAGCTTTTATCACGGATCGATCTATTTACGTAACTTATTAACTCAGAAATGCTCATGGGTCTCCTTAAATTAGAAAGCTTTTCAATTATGTATGCTGAGAACTTCACCTGTCCTTTCTCAACTATCCTGGGATAGTATGTTAAGTCGAGTTCGTAACTATCCCCTCTATAATATTCCGCTACGATTTTGAATCCCTTAGCTTTAACTCTCTTCAAATCTTTAATTCCGTGGAACGATCTCTTTTTTGGTGTTTTGTAAAGTAGCTCATCTCCACATATGTTGGATCTTTCTACGTTTGGAGTTATATCTCTCGGAATGTACTTTTCCATTAAAATTATTCTATCGGAGATATTAATGAAGGCTGAGGAAGCACTTACTATAGCTATTACGCTAACCCCGGTTTTACTCACTAGACTTCTCGCTTGTAAACAGAAGGGCTTAATAGGATCGTTGACGACTATCTCTTTCATAACTTCATCTTTATATAGAAGGTTAGTTGCGCTAGTATCCTCATCTATTAGTAGCACTTCAGCTCCAGCTTCAATCGCTTCGTTAATCGATGCCGCCATGCTCGTAGACCCGCTTGAGTCGAGGCTTGTATAGTCGCTAGTGTCTTCCCCAGAGGGCAGCTTATCGATAAAGCTAGATATGTCGACGTGGGAAACTATCCTACCGTCTTCGGCTTTAACTAATACCGTATACCTTCTAGAAACGGTGAACTCCCTACCATCTCCCTCTATATGATCGTATATCCCTTCTTGTATGGCCTCTAAAAGGGTCGTCTTCCCGTGATACCCTCCTCCAGTTACCGTAACGAGCCCGACAGGCATGGCCATTCCGGTAATTAAACGGCCGCTCGGAAGTTTCACCGATACTCGAAGAGAGTTGGGAGATCTAAAAGGTACGGAGTTTCTCATCGGCCTTTCGGTTAAGCTCGATTCTCTAGGAAGCACACTATTATCTCCAATGAAAAAAGCGTAGTTGTTTTCGTAGAGCCACTTCCTAATGTATTCCTGATCTAGGTAATTATCGATATGCTCTCGGATTTCCCGTTTCCTCTCTCCTAATGAGATTATCGAGCGGATTATCTTAGGAACGTCCTCAAGTAGCAATGTCTTAGCTTTATCTCCTAAAACTCTCCTCCCTCTAGCTGGTAGGCCTACGTATATCCTAACGATTAGATCGTTTCCATCTCGAACTTCAACGCTCGATCTCTTTAAAATCCAAGGCCCTGGCTTCGGGATCCCTACGTAACAGCTATATCCCGTGCCACATTTTCTCCTCACCTTACTTGTAACGTTGTATAACTTTCTAGCGAGATAGTCCGTAAAGGGAACTAAGCTCTCCGATTTGAAGAAATCATTTGGAAATTTATGAGAGCTAGATGGTACTACTATCTCCATAATCGAAGGAGGTGCGTGAGGATCGCTTTGCACCTTCGTGAATGTAGCTCTCGCTACCTCGTAATTTATAGTTAGATTCCTTAATCGCTTATATGCAGTATATCCTCTGTAATTGAGCTTACTAAGTAATTTATCCAGCTCCTCTATGTTCATCATTAATTCTTCATTATTTACCATCTAAGCGAAGATGTTTTAATTCTTTAATTTTGCGGGTTACCTCTCCAATACTCTGTATACTATCTCATTTTTACATACCTTGGTATTAATCATCCCTCCGCTCTGACTAATCTTCTTCAATAGTCCGTCCGGATTTATCACCTCTACCCCTGCAAGTAGATCAGCTCCGTAATCAAATAGAACGTCGCAGAGCGGTGTACTAGGCCCTAGAATTATTACGTATGGTTTTTTACCCTTTCTGCATAATTCCAATAGATGTTCCATCGACTTGTTTATAATAGCAGAACCCGTAATTACTACGATATCGCTTTCGGGGATGAGGTATTCAGCAGCGGTAGCGGGTATTATCCCTAACTTAGGATTTATGAGGTACGGATCTAATTCCAAAACCCAGAGCTCTTTGGCTACTTTCCTTATCTCCTCTATCCTTGGAAACTTTCCAACCATGGTAATTCTCTTACCCTTACCCTCTTGAATCACGATGTCTAAAGCATTAACGTTGATCCTTCCTCTAGGTTCGATCATCGAATTAATTGAAGCGAGTCCAATACTCGCCTCGATTAAGTTCCAAGACTTAACGTACTCTGCAAGCTCTAAAGAGCTTTTCTCGGTCAACCTCCCCATATCCTTAGTGTAATTACCATGTGGAACTGGAATGCCGTATGTCTTTGCTACCCCACAGTACTTACTCAACACAGCGGTCCACGATACTCCAACGCGTACGTCAATTACCGGGGCGTCGTTCTCCATAACTGCTGAAATTAGATCGTCGATTAACTTCAATTCGTTAACTTATCATTAACCTGAAATATAATAACTTTTCAATTAACGAGAAGTAACCCTTTAAAAGCTCTATTGCCCTATTTTTCTAAAATATGTATAAAGTAATATTTGAAAGAAGAGATGATTCGATTAGATGCAAGATATGTGAGAGGCGATGTTCGTTAAAAGATGGAATGATCGGCATATGTAAAAATTACAAAAATGAAAAAGGAGAATTAAGGCCTACAGCATATGGACTGATAAGCGCTTTAGAACCTAGACCGATTGAAATTAAGCCCTTATTTCACTATTGGCCTGGATCTTGGGCTTTAACTTTTTCAGGCTATGGATGTAATCTGTATTGTCCTTGGTGTCAAAATTGGGAACTGAGCTTCTCCGCTCCAAAGATGGGAAGAGTAATAAAGCCAGAAGAAATGATTGAAATAGCTATTAGGAGGAAGATGAACGGATTTAGCGCAAGCTTCAACGAGCCTATTATCCACTTTAGCTATTTAGTAGATCTATTTAAGCTTGCAAAGGAAAGAGGTCTTTATTCTATGATGGTAACAAATGGTACATTTACTAGGGAGGCATTATTGGAGTTAATGAAGGCCGGGGCCGATGGGTTTGCCGTAGATATTAAGACCTGTCCAGATAATAGAAGGTTCTTGAAATATTACGATCCAGCGAAGGTAATCGATAGGTGTGCAGATATTATTAAGAGGGATGGCCATGTAGAGCTCATATACTTAGTAGTGCCGAAATTCAACGATGATACGGCCTGTATTGAGTGGTTTTTAAACGAGGTGGCTAACAGATTAGGATTAGAAGTTCCAATACACTTCAATAGGTATTATCCAGCCTATAGGTACGATGAGCCGCCTACCTCGAGGCTCGTCTTAATCGATATTAAGGAGAAAGCTGAGAAAATGAGATTTAACTTCGTATACGTAGGGAACATTGGAGATACCAAGATGGAAACCACCTATTGTCCGAAATGTAGAAAGGCCCTCTTGGTTAGAGGGGGTGGTTACTTAATTTATTCTCGCTTAGATGAAAGGAATAGATGTCCGAACTGTAATACTTCAATTCCCATAAAGGGCAAGGTGGTTCAGAAGAGCTCTCTAGGTTACCTGTAATAAAAGAAGAATAAAAAATAAATTTAATCGGGAATTAACGTTCCATTAGCTTCTCTAAGTTGTTTTTAACGGCTTCGATGAACTCCTCGGTCGTTACTATCTTGTTTATAGGAGGTTCTGAAACTCTCGCTACATCTTGCGTCATTATCCTATCCTTTTCAATAGTTACTTTAACCGCGTTTTCTAGCTTCTCCGCAAAATCCACTAACTCCCGAATTCCGTCTATCTGCCCTCTTCTTCTTAGTCCTCGTGTCCAAGCGAAGATTATCGCCGTTGGATTCGTTGATGTCTTCTCTCCTTTGAGACGTCTATAATAATGTCTCTGCACGGTACCATGTGCAGCTTCCGACTCGTAGTATCCCTTAGGGGAGAAGAGCTCAGAAGTCATAAGAGCCAACGTACCTGAGTAAGCGGTAGCTACGAAATCAGAGAAGATATCTCCATCGAAGTTCTTGCAAGCCCAAACAAAGCCTCCTTCAGAACGTACAACCCTGGCTAAAGCA
The DNA here is from genome assembly GCA_964420525.1 of uncultured Nitrososphaerales archaeon. Taxonomy (GTDB): domain Archaea; phylum Thermoproteota; class Nitrososphaeria; order Conexivisphaerales; family CALBHZ01; genus CALBHZ01. Next base: position 4,922 of record CAYQTV010000028.1, read on the forward strand.
TCATCTATGAGGTAGTAGTTGTAGGTTAAGCCTGCCTTTTCGAATTCGTCTTTAAACTCTTCCTCGTATATCTTCTGGAATATTTCCTTAAACCTTGCGTCGTACACTTTAGAGATCGTGTCCTTCGTTGCGAACCATAAATCTAGTTTATTTTCCAAAGCGTACCTAAAGCTCGCTTTAGCGAAGCTTTCTATAGAACGATCTATGTTGTAAATCGCCTGCAAAACGCCAGAGCCCGTGAACTTAGGGAACTTCGCTCTAACTTCACGCCCATCTTCGGATCTATAAACTACCTCCGCTTCTCCAGGGCTTTCAAACCTTATCCCTATCCCATCGTAGATATCTCCGAAGGCGTGCCTAGCCACAACGATCGGCTTCTTCCAGAACCTAACTGCAGGCTTGATATTGCTTAAGATTATCGGAGCCCGGAATATAGTGCCGTCCAGTATCTTTCTAATGGTCGCGTTGGGGCTTGGCCACTCCTTCTTCAAATTGTACTCCTTTACCCTTTCCGCATTTGGAGTTATGGTAGCGCATTTCACACCTACCCCCCACTTCTTGATAGCCTCGGCCGCTTGTACGGTTATCTGATCGTTCGTTTCATCTCTCTTTTTTATATGTAGATCGTAATATTCCGTCTTTAAATCGACATAAGGTAGAATGAGTTTTTCCTTAACCCATGCCCACATGATACGGGTCATTTCGTCCCCGTCTATCTCAACGATCGGTTTATCCATAGCTATCTTCTCCTTCATATCGAATCACTCTACATATGTATCGTCCTTCATTATATAAAAATAATTGGTATTATGAAAATAATTACATTTATACCTGCATGAGAAATATTTAGTTAATATTTAGATAGTTTCTGAACCTTTTCCCTGCAGACGTCATTAACTTTTTAAGTTTCGAGGTCCTATTTTTGGAAGAGGCGATACATATGAATTGGGATCCGTTTGAAGAAATGAGAAAAATACGGAATGAAATCGATGCTATGTTCGCTCGATTTTTTGGAAGACCTGAAGTAAGGGAGGCGGAGTTAACGATACCGCAAGGCTTTAGAGAACCCTTATCAGATGTCTTCGAAACTGATAATGAAATAGTAATCGTTACCGAACTTCCCGGAGTTAACAAGGATGATATAAAGATAAGCGCTTCCGAAGACTCTATCGAGATAAAGGCTGAAGTGAAGGAAGAGAAGGTTAAGAGGGAAAACTACTTTAGCCAAGAGAGGCGTTATAAAGGCTTCTATCGAAGCTTAAGCCTACCCGTTAAGGTAGATCCTACTAAGGCTAAGGCTACGTATAAGAACGGCTTGCTAGAAATTAGATTGCCTAAAAAGGAAGCAGCGAGGAAGATAAGCGTTAAAGTAGAATAGGTTTACCAATAATATCCTTTTCTTAATTTTGCCTTAAAGTAGAGGCCGTACAGAATTCCTACTAGTATCCCCCCTAAATGGGCTCCGTGAGCTATTCCAGTTGGTAGGAACAAGCCGGTTAAATCAATTAGGACCCAGAGAGCCGCGGCTACTACGAGAGGTATCGGCAGTATTCCGTATATCCAAACCATTCTAAAGGGAGTTATCGCCGTCAAAGCCCCTATTATTCCATATACAGCGCCGGAAGAACCTATAGCCGGTATGGCGGGGTTGATGGCCGTAAGGTAATACCCTATGTTTCCGACTACACCCGATATTATGAAGAGCAGGGCAAACCTCTTCCTTCCTATAGTGCTCTCAAGCGCTAAACCAAAGAAGAATAAAGCGAGCATGTTAAGCATTAAGTGAGAAATATCGGCGTGTAGAAAGATGGATGTAACGAAGGTCCACGGCATAATTAACGCGTATTTCGGAAAGAAGGCGAAGTAAATCCAGGAAACGGTGAATTGTTGGATTATGAAGACGAGCGTACAGATACCTATAAATATGAAGGTCCACCTAGGAGGTTCGCTTCTTATGTTAACCACCTCTTATCCCTATGTTCCTTCAGTATTTAGCTTTAAAGTTATACCATAAACTCCTCGTAGAAAGAGGCCAAACGTGCAGAAGCAAAAACGAATTACATATTTTACTAAAAAAGTAGTAACTACTAGAAATATTTTTAAGCACAATTAGGCTCTGAGCCTAGTGATGAGGGCTTATTACATAGCAGGCGGAGCAATTTGTGGAGCTTTAGCCGTAGCAATTAGGCTTTTGCAGTTAAAGTTTCCATTTCCCTTGGTTCCGTACTTAAAATTCGAATTTGCCGAAGTGCCTATCTTAACCGGGTTTTTGTTATATGGTCCGATTGTTGGCATAATAGCGGCTTTCTCGTATTGGGGAATTCTCAACGTAGTAGGAGAATTCGTTCCTATAGGGCCGGCGATGGCGTTTGCCGCTTCGATATCCACGGTAATCGGCATTTGGTGCGGCCTAAAGGCCTTTAAGAGGATCATAGGTAGTAAGACGGCCCTGCTCTCCTTTGGATTGTTTACTGGAATTCTCCTTAGAGTCGCGGTAATGACGATCTTCAATTATGTAGTAATATGGCTGCTTTTTCCGTTCTTCTTAGATTTCGCCGCTAAAACGGTATCCGCCGTGCTTGGAATTAACTTCGCATCTCAGCTAGAAGCCCTTATAGTGATACTGGCTCTAACTGCTCTGTTCAACGTTATACAAGTTGTAGTTATCGCTATCCCTTCCCTAGCTATAGTTAAGGCGGTTAAAGGTAGGGTTATGATGGGTAAGGTAGCTACTCCTTGGGTAGTGAGAGTGCTTGAGTAGCTATTCCTTTTTAAGCCATACTACCCTTTGTGGGAACGGTATCTCTATCCCAGCTTTATCCAATGCCTCTTTCACCTTGGATATTATCTCCTTTTTGGTTTGGAACCATACCGAGGATGGAGCCCAGCATCTAACGTTTAACACGATCGCGCTATCTCCGTAATCGTCAACGAATATATCTGGAGGAGGTTGAACAAGAGCGAATGGATGCTCTTCGATTATGCTCAATATCGCCTTCTTAGCCTTCTCGATATCTGAGCTATACGATATCCCTATCTTAAACTCAACCCTCCTTATAGGCGAGCCTTCAAAGTTCAATATCACGTTATTGAAAAGCTTGTCGTTCGGCACCCTTACCATGCATCCGTCCCACTTCCTTATCTTCGTAGAAAATATTGAGATATCTACTACCCTTCCCTCTACTCCTTCCTCAACTTTTACGGCATCTCCTATTTTCAGAGGTCTATCGATGAATAGGAACAAGCCGCTTAGTAAGTTCGCTACTACGGTTTGGCTCGCAAAGCCTATAACGATACCTACAATACCTCCAGCTACGAGCAGACCCGATAAATCGAACCCTAATGGCCTTAAGGCCGTGATAGCTCCTAGTACGATAATGCCGTAAAATACGAGCTTCTCAATCGGTACGTAAACGTACTGCGGTAGCTTCTTCATTACGCTTTTCCTCAAGAGGTATCTAAAGATCCAAGCTACGATTACGCTAGCCGCTATAGTTATCCCTACGGATATGTATGTGAGTATTTGCTCCATCTCTATCTCGTATCCAGCTATTTCTACCATCTTACCACCTCATTACATACCTAGCTTTTAGAATGCTCTCATCTTTATGTACCTCGATCGCATCTGGTATGGGGCTTTTGTCGGTTAAGTTAACGATTATAGACGATTCCTTAACCTGTACGTCTATTATCTCATAGTAATACCTGTCATTTCTTTCAAATATCGTTAGAGCTGCTCCATGCATTACCAGCTTATCTACCCTTCCAGAAGGCTGTGCGTTGAAAACTATCTTTACAGCCGCAAGCTCCTTTCTCTTGGGGACGTCATTGTAGATCCTCGTTTTAAAATGCCTACATACTACACCCTCCGTCATATCTCCGTAAAGTGCATGTTTGACCTTTATAGGTGAAAGTATAGCCGCTCTCCTACCATCTATCCTGACATCGATTTCATACGGACCTTCCGCCCATACTTCCCACCTGCCGTTTACCACTAGAGGCTTTTCGAACTCTAACATTAGGTGGTTTGCGACCTTTTGAGGAACGTAAAAGGGAGGAAGAGGTAGGAGCTCGACCTTTGAGTTTGGATCTACTATGTATTCTAAGTTGCTATACCTATCGGATAGCTTTAAGCTATCGTTCTTTCTTTCGATTTTAGCCTCTCCTACTTCAATTACGTCACCAATCTTTACTATCAATTTAGCAGATCTATTGAGCGCTGACTTTTAAACTTGAAGGATAAAAAGGCTAAGATCTCTTTGAGAACTTATCTACATCCACTATGTACCTTTCATGATATCCTTCTCCTATCTTCTTATCTCCGTAATATACGGCTACTTCAAACGTAAGCCTTCTCCCCTCCACCTTTACTAACTTCGATGCTACTTCCACTTTCCCTCCTACTGGAGCTGGCCTCATATGCTTAACGTCAACGCGCGTTCCTACGGTCGTATAATTTGGTGGTAAGAACTCTTTAACTAGAAGCATGGAAGTCCTTTCTATCATCGAGATCATCGAAGGAGTAGATAAGACAGGTACTTCTCTTCCTTCAAATATTTTAGGCATGTGCTCTCTTAATACCTCATATGTATCTCTTCTCTCAATTCCCTCCTTTATGTTAAAT
>CAYQTV010000029.1:0-8967 GCA_964420525.1 uncultured Nitrososphaerales archaeon
AAGCCTCCTCTTAGGCTTGAAATGCAGGGTATGCGGTGCGGTCTACCCTCCTAAAAAGATCCAAATTTGCATGAAATGTTTCGGTCCTTTAGATCCCGTTTACGATTACGATAAATTTGAAGTTAATAAAGGGGAGATTGAGAGAAGGCCTAAAAGCCTATGGAGGTATATCGAGCTTCTTCCAATTTTAGATAGGAGTAAGATAGTCGACATCGGGGTAGGCTTCACTCCCTTAATTAAGGTAGAAAGGCTCTCCAAACATTTAGGATCCAACTTGTACGTTAAGAATGATGGCTTAAACCCTACTGGAAGTTTTAAAGATAGGCCGGCTAGCGTCGCGGTATCAAAGGCTATTGAGTGGGGAGATAGAGTAGTAGGGGCTGCCAGCACCGGTAACTTAGCGGCCGCTACAGCAGCTCATGCTGCTAAGGCAAATCTTGAGTGTTACATTTTCGCACCGGCATCTACTGAAATAGGCAAAATATCACAAACGCTAGCTTATGGAGCGAAGGTGATACTAGTTGAAGGAACCTATGATGAAGCTAATAGGATATCTCATGTAGCCTCTGAGGAGCTAGGCTGGAATATAGTTAACGTTACGACTAGGCCTTACTACGTTGAAGGCTCTAAAACGCTAGCTTACGAAGTAGCTGAACAGTTAGGATGGAGGTTACCGGATCATATAATAGTGCCTACGGCAAGCGGAGCTCTCCTTCACGCTTTACATAGAGCTATTAACGAGTTAATTAATCTAGGTTTTGTAGAGAAGAAAAACGTAAAATTGCATGCAGCACAGGCGGCGGGCTGTGCTCCCATAGCTAATGCATTTATGAAGAGAGCCACGAAAGTCGAACCTATTGAAAACCCAAATACGATAGCTAAAGGGATAGCTATCGGAGATCCCGGCGATGGAGATTACGTCTTGAAGGTGCTTTACGAGAGGGGAGGTAAAGCTACCGCTATACCGGATGAAGAAATAGTAGAGGGAATAAAGATATTAGCTAAGCTCGAAGGCATATTTACCGAGCCGGCCGGAGGAGTAACGGTAGCATCAGCTAAAAGGCTAATCGAAGATGGAACTATAAAACCGGATGAGGAAACGGTCTTGCTCATAACCGCTACCGGCTTGAAAACCATGGAGCTAATTAAACCATCTAGAGATCAGGTAATAAAGATCAAACCTTCAATAGAAGAACTACTAAAGGTGGGATTATGAAAGAGGTGGAAGTTAAGCTATTAGGGCCTATATTTCAATTAGTAGGTAAGAAGAGGGTATCTGTTAAAGCTGAAACTATTGAAGATATATTGGAGAGCGAAGAATTAAGGCAATACCTTCACAGGGATAACGAGTTAAATCCGTTTGTTCGCATTTACGTAAACGGTAAAGATGTCCGACTTCTAGGGCTTAATTATAAGATAAGGGAAGGGGATGAAATACTGATATTATCTGCTGTTGGCGGAGGATCGTCCACTACAAGGAGGTAAAAGTTTAAAGTAAATTGTAAGAATATGAAGAATTTGTGGAGTTAGCTGAAGAAATTTTACGTAGGCTCAGAGAGGAATTCAAGACATCAGCCAAGCTCCTTATCTCTAAAATCATGGGTAAGTACAGAGAGCCTTTTCACTTACTCATAGGGACGATTTTAAGTCAAAACACGAACGATAAAAACAGCATTAGGGCTTTTACGAACCTAGCTTCTAAATTCGAGCTGAGACCTGAAGTTTTAGCTTCAGCTAACATAAGCGAAATAGAGGAGGCGATAAAGATAGGAGGGCTGTATAGAAACAAGGCTAGGAAGATAGTGGATCTATCTAAGATCATTGTAAACGAGTATAACGGTAGATTTGAAGAGCTATTAAAAGGAGATCTGAATGAAGTTAGAGAAAGGCTTCTAAAGCTTCCGGGAATAGGTCCTAAGACAGCGGATATCGTCCTCCTCTTTTACTTGAAAAAACCCGTAATTCCGATTGATACGCACATAAAGAGAGTATCTAAGAGACTTAAACTTACTTCAAAAAGCGGATATGAAGATATTAGGAGAGCTCTTCAATCGATATTCAGGGAAAGTGATTATTTGGACGTTCATTTCCTGCTAATATTGCTAGGTAGGGAATACTGTAAAGCTAGAAACCCTCTATGTGATAAGTGTCCTCTAAGCGATCTCTGTCCGTCATCTAATAGATGAAAGCCTCTTAACCGCTTCATCTGCTCTTTTAGATGCTAATAACGCTAGCTCTTTTGCAAAGCCCACATACTCATTAAGTCTTAATTTCCTCAACCGCTTCCCTATCTCCCCCCTTACCCTTCTCTTAATTTCCTCTAGCTCATCCACCTTCTCAAAAACTCTCTCATATCCTTTAATATCTCCCAATGCTCTCAGAGATACTTGAACCGCTTCGGATAAACATTCTTGATGTTTGGAAAGCTCGTCTTCCATCGCTTTCTCATCTACGATCATCAAGTCTAACGCTTTACATATCCTCTTACAAGCTATTAATGAGTGTGCTAAAGCTTGACCATATAGCCTCTTTAGGGTAGAATCCGAAAGATCTCGTTGCATCCTTGTTTGCTGAAGCCTGTAAGCTAGTAGTGAAAGTAGATAGTTAGAGGCGTCTATTTGCCCTTCGGCATTTTCTAAATCCACCGGATTCACCTTGTGCGGCATCGTAGAACTCCCCACCCTTACTCTTTTAAACCGAATTAACCCTAAAGCCTGATAATACCACAGATCTCTAGCAAGCTCTTGCATAATATTGTTTATCGTGATGATATAATGGAAGATTTCCGAAGTCTTCTCATGAGGAACGATTTGCTTGCTTATTAAAGTAGGAACTAAGCCCATGGATTTAACGAACTCTTCAGAGAACTTCAACCAATCGAATTCGGGATTTAAAAAGCGCAACGCGTTGAAACATCCAACGGCTCCGCTCAGCTTTCCGTATGGTCTTCTCTTCGCAAGCTCTTCTAGCTCGTTAGCTAACCTAAATGCAAATACACCTAACTCCTTTCCAAAGGTAGTAGGTATTGCCGGAATTCCATGAGTTCTTGCTAAAAACGCTCTATCAGAGTATTTCCTCGCAAGCTCACTTAACTTTTTCAATAGAGCAATATAAGCTCTTATCATAACTTCTCTTATAGCTCTTAAGAGGATCCTTCCTTGAGCTATACCGTTTATATCTTCACTCGTTAGTCCTAAGTGAACAAAAGGGGCGAGCTCGCCTAGTCCTAAGCTCTTCAGCCTTTCCTTTAACCAAATCTCTACGGCTTTTACGTCGTGCCCTACTCTCCTTTCTATTTCTTTTATTTCCTCGTACCATCCTTCTCCTTCTAAAACTTTATTAAGCTTCGCGGGAACCCTATCAAGCTTCAAGTAATCCTTAAAGGCGTTGTGTTTAATTATTGCCTTCAGATACTCTATTTCTACTTCAATTCTTTCTTTAAAAAAGGCTTTCTCTGAAAAATAGCTCGCTAGCTCTTCAACTTCTTTCCTGTATCTACCATCTACAGGAGATATTGCATCATGAACGTTCAATAGTCAACCCCCTTTCTTCCCCAACTGATATGATACTTATCTCAGCTTTTACTTTATCCTCTATAAACTCTACGAACCTCTTAACCTCATGAGGAAGAGAACTCCACCCAGATTTGCATATCCTAGCCCACTCTCCCTTATCTAGCTTAGGCAAGGGTTCTATTTCTTCGTAAACTGGTTCAACTCTACTTAACAGCTCTATATCTGCAGGAAAATCCTCTACTTCTCGTCCATCTATTCTGTACGCTATGGCTATTTTTACACCTTTCAATCCTCCTAAAACGTCTACCTTAGTTAAAGCTATTTTCCTTGCATTATTTAACTTAGCTGTATACCTTATAGATACTAGATCTAACCACCCTATCCTTCTAGGCCTACCGGTAGTAGCTCCGTATTCTCCTCCTCTTTCCCTTATAACATTCCCTATTTCATCCTTTACCTCTGTTGGAAAAGGCCCCTTCCCTACCCTAGTTTGATAAGCCTTCATAACTCCTATAACTTCATCAATGCTACCGAGCGGAATGCCTGCTCCTATACAAGCATAAGACGCTAAGGTATGAACCGCTGTTACATATGGATAAGTACCGTAGATGATATCTAATAGCGAACCTTGAGCTCCTTCAAATAACAGGCTTCCTCCTTTATCCATTATTTCCTGCAATTTTAGACCTACGTTTCCAGCGAAAGCGGAGAGAACCTCTTTTGCGGTTTTCAACCATTCATCAACTTCTCCTTTCCACTTGAACAATTTGCTTGAGATATCGAACATTTCCTTTCCCTTAGTTAAAACATCGGAAACTGTAGGAGCTATCCTAAGAGCCCTTTCTGCATAGGCAGGTCCTATCCCTCTCCTAGTAGTTCCCACAGCGCTAGATCCTCTAAGCTCCTCTAAATAACCATCTAGCCATCTATGTAAAGGCGTAACAACTGTAGCCCTTAAATCCACCGTAAGATCTAATTTCTGAGTCATCATTTTCGCTTTCTCCACTTCTTCCTTCAACACTATAGGATCTACGACTACTCCTGGGCCTATGAACAGCTTCTTCATCCTAAGGAGGCCAGATGGGATTAAATGGAATACGTACTTAATTCCCCCTACGTTTACAGTATGGCCAGCGTTACTTCCTCCTTGATATCTAACTACCGCATCATAGTTCGGACAAATATAATCTACGATCTTTCCTTTTCCCTCGTCTCCCCATTGCAACCCCACGATTACCGTATTTGTCATAAGCTACGATACGACGAAGCCTTAGGAACTATTTAAATAATATCGATCTAAAAACCTTTTTAGGCAACGTGTGTAATTTTATGGAAATGATTGAACGTCGTTTACTTAAAGCCGAGCTTTGAAGAGCTCAGAAGCTTAGCCTTTAAATTATTTAAACAAATAGAGAGATCGGGATGGAAACAAGATGTTAACATAGGAATTGGAAGAGGAGGCCTATTCGTCCTAAGGGCGTTGCAGGATTTCTACATAGCGAAGGGAAAGAGGATTCCATACATAATAATATCTGTAGAAAGGTATAGAGGGATAGGGAAGGCCAATAGGGTTAAGATAAAGTACTTAAACACCAAGTTCGTGAAAGGGAAGAAGGTTCTGCTAGTGGACGATGTAGCCGATCAAGGAATTAGCTTAAGAGAAGCTAAGAAGGCATGCTTAGAGAAGGGAGCGCTAGATGTAAAAACCGCGACTCTACATCTAAAGCCTTGGAGCGTAATCAAACCGGATTTCTACGTCGCTGAAACCGATGCCTGGGTAATATACCCATGGGAGCTTTACGAAACTATAAGGCTTATAGTGGAGGCTAACTTAGATAGAAAACCGGAGGAGATTTACTGGGAGTTAGAGGCCAGAGCAAATATAATGCCCGAAGAGTACGAAAGGTTTTACGAGATAGTAAAAGATTCAAATCTAAACCCTAAATTTAAAAAAGTCGTAGAGCTCGTCAGAAGGGAATTCGTAAAAAGAGCACCTTAAATTAACCTAAAAATTAACGTGAGCCGTCCAATTAACTTCGATACCTTCACGGATTTAGAAACCTCCTCTATTTCCTTTAGCTCGTAATCCTTAAGCCTCCATTCCGATGCAGAGGCAATTTCCTCTACCTGTTTCTCGTTTTTTACTCCTGGTATAGGTAGGACGTTTTCCTTACAGAGAAGCCAGTTTATCGATACCTGCGTCACACTCACTCCTCTTCTACTAGCTATTTCCTCCAACTTCTCTATTAATGGCTTAATTTTCTTTAGATTGTGCCTTGAGAATAGAGGGTTTAATTTCCTTATTAAGTCAGGAGGTTTCTCCAATAGCTTTCCGGCTAAAAGGCCTTGTGCTAGTGGAGAGTACGCTATTAAAATTAACCCTTCCTTCTGCATATAGGGCAATAGTTCCTTCTCCGCTTCTCTCTCTATTAAATTGTACTTAACTTGATTAGAAACGAGGGGAACGCATCTTACCATCTCCTTAGCCTTCTTAAGCCCTTTTAGTCCGTAGTTGGATAGGCCGAAAGCCCTTATCTTACCGTCAACGTAGAGCTTATCAAAGGCCATTAAAGTCTCGCTTAAGCTTATGAATGGGTTAGGCCAATGAATTTGATAGAGATCGATGGCCTCTACACCTAATTTCTTAATACTTCTCTCGACGGCCTTCAACGTTCCTTCGTAAGACGCGTTAAACGGGCTAACTTTAGTAGCTATTACGACGTCTCGCGCTTCTTCTCTTTTTATGAACTCTCCTAAGATCTCTTCAGAGGGTCCGTAAAGCTCAGCGGTATCGAAGAAGTTAATACCTAGATCTAAGGCCTTTTTGAAGGCTCTGTAAAGATCCTCTTTACCGTACCTCTTACCAAAACCCCAAGATTTACTTCCCCATTGCCAAGTTCCGATCCCTATCTCAGATACCTTTATCCCGCTTTTTCCAAGCTCTATGTACCTCAATTCTAATATAGCTTAAATTTACAGATCCCTCTTTCATATATAACGATACCTGCGTTTGAGTTGTAATAAGGAGGCCCTAGTCTAGAAAATACGGTTATGACCATACCATCGTGATTTACTCTTACTCCATCACATGGTTCATGTCCTCTAATAAGCTTACTAAAGCCTAACCTTTCAGACCACCTTCTAGTTACCTTTTTTCCAAATAAAAAACCGGCACCTCGAGGAGAAGGAGCGCTTTCCCCCTCTATCTCCATCGGATCGTTCCATAAAACTTCCTCTAATAAGCTGAGAGGAGGATTTCTAACGAATTCATCATGTCTAGTAGGTAAACCTCCATGTAGAGCGAGCACTTTTCCTAACTTTATGGCGTAGGGCATATATTGGAAAACTTCTAAGGAAAGCGAGTAGAGCTCTTCTCCTCTTTTCCGTCCGTAGGCTTCCCTTAAGATATCCGGATAATCATGTGGAAAGGGTATGAGTTTTAAAGGCGGCTCATGATTTCCTCTAATTAGATGAACCTTGTCTGGCCTTTCGATCTTTAATTTCGCTACTAGCGCTAAAACTTCAATTTGCTGAGGCCCTCTATCTATATAATCGCCTAAGAATATAATTAACCCTCTATCGGGAATATCTCTTAAAATCCTTTTTAAGGTATCATAGTCTCCGTGGACATCTCCTATGAACACAGCCTCCTCACTGCTTAACTCCATGAATCCCCCGCTTTCCGCATATTCCTTCCTTAAGACTTCTTTAAGCTGTATCATAGTCCTTTTATACTCATCTGCATTTCTTACAATACTCTCAACTTCTCTTAACAGGCAATCTATCATCATTGAATGGGAAAAGGTTTTTAACGTAATTTAATTTTTTGCCTTTTTGATGCCCTTTACTCATGAAGATTTAAGGAAATACTTGGAAAAACTCAACATTAAACATAAGATCTTAATGCACGAAGAGACGTACTCGGCTAAAAAAGCTAGCGCGGTTCTGGGAATTGACTTAAGTAAAATCGCGAAAACGATTGTTTTCATAGATGAAAATAATGAACCTCTCTTGGTTATAATGCCGGGAACTAGAAGGGTGAATCAGAATCAGCTAGCCAAGATTTTAGGAAAAAAGAGGATAAGGTTAGCGAAGCCCGATGAAGTTCTAGAGTTTACTGGGTATGAGGTGGGCGCCGTTCCCCCGGTAGGTCATATAAGGCCTATAAGGACCATAGTCGATGAAGAGCTTTTGAAGTGGGACGTTGTAAGCGCGGGAGGAGGTTCCGTAAATGCTACTCTAGAGATCTCTCCTAAGGATATCGTAAAGCTACAAAATGCGGAAGTAATGAAGGTCCCTTAACGATTACTTCTTGATAACGAAAGCTTCAACTTTATGTTCTAGCTTCATTTCCTCTAGATTTATTTTCACTATCTCTCCAACCTTTGCTCTCTCGAATAAGTTCCTCTGTTCATCAACTATCCTCTTCATAATCTCGAAATTTTCCAAGCTTTCCTTAACTGAGCCTGCAGGAGGGTCTAAGGTGGAGAAAATAGTGGGAGCTATTAAGTAACATAAGGCATGCATCGCCCAACATACGTCCCTGATTTCCCATTGAGCAGCCATGTCGCATCTTAATGAGAATATATGTCTAAGCTCTCTCGGGTTAGTTGTCATAGTTATATTCGTTTTCGTAGCGTTTGGAAGAACAAACCTAGCATCTTCCTTCCTTACCTTTTCTAAGAGGCTAGCATAGTAATCACTAATTATCTTCATGAATTCAGCAAATTCCATCTCGTGTACTTTACCGTTTAGCTGAAATTTTCCTCTCTCCTTCAAAATGCTAGGTGGGATAACGTACCACTCGGTATCCTTCTTAATAGATACATGTCTTTGACTTTGTTGCGAGTAGCTCGCAATCCTATGTCTTACTAACTGATGAGTCAAGCTCCTACTTACTCCTTCAATTGAAAAAGTTAGAGAACCGTGCTCTAAAACATCTACGTGACCTAGTTCTAAAGCTTTCTTAATCATCCTCTTTACTTCTCCATCTGGGAAGCCTTCCTTATCTAGATATAGATAGTGAGCTGCTTTAGATGAGTAACAGCTTCTCATAGCTGATGCGCAAACTCTCTCTATATCTGGTGTGTACGATATAAGGAAAACTTTGGCCGACAAGACTATTAATTATGTTAAGATTCTTATTAATTAAGTCTTTTAGCAAAAATTTACAAATCCATTACTCTAGAAAAGTCATAAATGAGTAGATCATTTGGTGGTAGTAACTTAAATTTGTTGAATAGAGCAGACGTGTTACATGTTTTAGCGTTAAGAAGGGTCAAGGGTTTTAATCTGATCATTGTAATTAAACTCATTTTGAACCATTTCATTGGAATCGTAATTGTGATAAAAACGCTATAACTGCAAAAGTGTAGAATATGAATCAGAGATGGTGGAGGATAAGAGAGGAAAAGATTAGAATACACTGAATGTGGGAAGTAATGTCTTATAG
>CAYQTV010000030.1:0-8907 GCA_964420525.1 uncultured Nitrososphaerales archaeon
CTTGAAGGGAAGCTTAGATATCAAGGATAAGATCCTAGATACGTATGCCCTCACCTCCTCAGAATCTGGAGAATATACGTGAGCAGCCGTATCTAGGACCTCCCAATATGCCGATATGAGCTCTCCTCTTTCTCCAATTAACCTTATCATTAAGTCTTCTAAATCTACGTACGGTACTACCTCGGCATCATCGTACAAGGCCTTAGTTAAGAATGAATCCACTAGATACCTCTTAATGTAAAGCTTTGAATCCAGCCCTCCTCTCCTAGCCTTTTTATGGATAGGAGGAACTGGTAAGAACTTCTCTGGATCGATTATTTCAGCGATTTTATTATATGGGGTTGTTCTAATTATTTCAATAATACTCCCTACTTCCCTGCTCAACATCGAATAACCGAGTACGCCGTGTTCACATGGTTCAAGGCCGGTAACTAAGCTAGCCATAGCGGTAGTCGTAGTAGTAGGGAAGACGCTACTTATCTTAAAGTACTTACCTTTCCTCCTGATAAGCGGGAACTCCGGAGCTTTTTCAATTAGATACGACGATAATCCATCTATTACCAATATGGTAATGCTTTCAACGCCCTCTAGAGCAGAGTGTACGTTATCGGGCAAAATGGTACCGTTAGGCTTTAACCCTAACACCTTCATTACGCTGTTAGCGAAGTTTACGATGCTTATCTTGTAGTTGGGTAGGTAAAGCCCCAACTTCCTATTTAACTCTCTAAACAACCCAGTATATAGAAGCGCTTATTCTTAAAAAGATTTCATTAAGATTGATAAACGTCGAACATTCCATCTTTGCTCAACAAAAGTTATTAGCAAGCTTAAGGGTACCGTTTAGTAAGGGCTTGAGGATATCGATAGTAGGGTTCGGTAATCCCTACATGGGAGACGACGCTGTAGGAATAAAGATCTTAGAAGAGCTAAAAAACATCGAGCTTCCAGATAACGTGGAAATCCATGAATGTTCTTCTGAATTCGATTTAGTAAACTTAGTCGATAAAGCGGATATGCTCATCATCGTTGACTCAATGCTTTCCGGAGTTGAACCGGGAACCGTTGTAGTTGAGGAGTTGAGAGCGGATATGGGAGAGGTAAAGCCTATATCTAGCCTTCATGGATTAGATATAACCTCCGTGCTACCTCTAGTTAAAGCGATAAACGGCAAACCCAGCAAAGTAATTTTCGTAGGGATAGAAGCTGAGGATATTTCGGTAAAGGAAGGCCTTTCCCCTAAGGTCGAGTCAGCAATTCCCGAGGCAGTTAAAACTATTTTAAATTTAATCGGGACCTAACGGCTCCTCTCTTTTTATTTCTCATTACCTCCGTATAGAGAGAAAATTATAAAAGGAAGTTTAAAAAGAAGGCAGAGGCTAGAATTGGAAGAGGAGGACGAGCTGAAGAAGGAAGCTGAGAACTTAATACGTAGAATATGGGATAGAGAGGATAACAGCTATTCAGAAAGGTTACATATAGCTTATAGGAACGTAGAGGAAGCCGTAAAGGAGGAAGTTCCTAAAATACTAAAAACGGCCGATATTGTACGGAGAAATGCTAAATTATATCAACTAGAAAATTAAGGAAGCATTCCTCACCTCGATAAAATGCTTCCAAATTATAGCTTTTACCATGCTAATTATAGAATTCTTATCGTTTATTACCTAAGAAGTATATAGAGTTGTGGATAATTGTAGAAAGATATAAATATTTTATTTAACAATATCCTAAAATCGATGATGCTCTTTGAACCTAAGCTGATCTCTTGCTTATTTACATGTTCACGAAACTCTCATTTAAAACTCCGTCGTACTTCCAAAAGCAACAAAATAGTTACGAGGTGTAAAAGGTGATCATTATGGATGAAGAAGTAAAGTATAAATTACTGAGGTGTATCGATGAAGGCTTAAATTCCCTAGGAAGTACGATAAAGCAGGTAATTTATTGGTATTTGGAGAATGAATTTGGAGTGAAGAAGAACGAGATACTGGATAAGCCTGAGGAGTTTATTAGAGCTCTGAAGTTGATATATGGATGCGGCGTCGTAGTCTTTGAAAACATGATCGTTAGAAAGATAAGAGAGGAGTTTAACGTTCGATCGGAAGATTTCGTTAGCGCTATAATGGAAGTTAAAAGGAAACACGATTCCCTTTCTAAAATACAAAATTACTTCATATTTGTAATATGATGAGGTTGAGCATTTCCGAGTATCTTGCATTAGTTAAGAATTTAAGGGGGATAGTTTACTTTGAAGACGGAGGAGAACTATTAAACTGGGTTAGAAATCGTTTCAAGTACAGGAGTTTAGGCATCCCAGCTTCTTTAAAGCCCTTTATCAAGGTTAAAAAGCCCTTCGTACTGGTGGATTATCCCTTCGATTCCCTGCTCAAGTTAAGAGATATAGCGGGGAAAGTACTTAAAGCGGATCTAACGTTCATCGACTCATTAATTCTAGCTTCCTGTTTCGTATCTCCTCTACTCTTAATCGGTAAAGAGGCCGTTGACAAGGTCGTGAACTATGCAGTATCCGTTGTAAATACGAGATTGGATATGAGAATTCAGGATTGGAAACTGCATTTGAGGATAGCCGATTACTCCATTTTAGATCTGTACACTTGGTGCACTTCCCATTCTGGAAAGCTTTGGGAAGGATACGATTTAAGTAATTTTGTCAACGAGAGAAAGGAAGTCATAGAGAAAGATGAGAGAAGGTACTGGAGACTTGAAAAGGGTAGAGGAAAGGAGAGACCTTTTCTAGCTTACTTAGACTTAGTTCAATATTTAATTAACGATCTAGATGGCTTACTAGAGCTTCCTAAGGAGGAAACGGTATTAGCTCTTGCCATAGTTCCAGCTGTAGTTATAACCGAGGAGAACATCCCTAAAGTGTAAATAGCCCTTGATGCATTGACGTAACCTAAAATGACTTTAAAGAAAAAATTTAAGGAATTAATTCCTTTCCTCTGTCAACGTTTTTGCACTATCGTTGCTTATATATGGTTTGAGTATTTGTCTTACTGAGGTCGTTTTCTCATTTTCAGAATAGCGACCGCAGCTACCGCAATTACAATAATCGCCACGGAGATCCATAAAGTAGGTGAGTAGAGGAGAGGTAGATTGGCTTTAACACTCACCTCTTTAGATAAGCCATTTGAAGCAACCTTTAAGGCGTAATCTCCAGCTTCGGATATTTCCACCTCACAAGTCGCCTTTCCATTTTGATCGGTAATTAAATCCGCAATCTTCTTGCTATATCCCTTCCATATTAAATACACTTGTACGGTAGCGTTAGATAGGGGGTCTCCAAATTGATCTTTAACATCTACAGTTAAGACGACTCTAGCCGGTACCGTTATTTCCTCCTTATCTACGGATGCCTCGATAAGACCTACCCTCAACAACTTGATAGTGATCACCCTCGTACTGTGGGGATAGCTTACATAGATCGAATAGCCATCGCTAAACTCCCTCGCCTCGTAGCTAATTGGTACATCTGAATAGGCTACGATCTTAATCGGTTTAAACGGTATTTCGTCCTTATAAATCGCTATATTTAGACATCCTCTACTCCCTTTAGCCCCTTCTACCTCTACCTCTACTTTCCCCTCTCTATCTAATACAATATCTTTGAAAGTGGAGTTCGTCGCTACAACCACGTTTAGTCCTTTAGGTTTTTCTATCAGCATGTAATTAGCAATTCCGTAAACGTTCTTCGTAATCTCAACGTTTAATTTGAGGAGAAGATTGAGATCCCCTCCTAACTTAAATCCTCTAAAGGTCTTGTTTGCCCTAGGCAAAAGCTCTTCTGGAAGCGTCACTTTAACCTCCTTCTCCTGAGATGCAAGGCCTATTACGTTTATTGATGTGTTCTTAAACATCAATCCCAAGCCCTTCCAAGCATAGAGTATGATCCTGTTTCTGATAAATGGGAAGGTTCTCTTTGGATCCTTCTCGTAAATTACTCTAGGCCCTTTAGAGTGAATCGTTAGCTCATTGTCCTTAAGTTCGAGACTAAACACCACCTCTGAACAATCCAAGTAAAGCTCTTTACAAGAGCTTAGAACGTCTATAACCCAAGTTCCGGTATTAGCTATTAACACATCTAACCCTATAGTTTCAGGGTTCTTGAGAACCCATTCAATAAATGCTCTATTAACCTCAGTTACCTGTTTACTGAAGTTTCCTCTAAATTTAAAGTTCGACACTAAGTAAAATACGCCGTCAAGCGTTGAGAAGTTACCATTTATATTTAAACTCTCCAGCTCTACATATCTTACGTTCTCTAGCTTTTCTCTAAGCTTTTGCCATTTAGGCGAAAGGGCGGGAACCGTAATATTAATTCCTTCTTTAGGTATGAAGGGTATATCGGTCACATTCTCCCAGTAAGGAACGGAGGAAAACGCTCGTTTGAAATCTCCAACGAGCTCTAAATCGATTTTTATTAACGCCTCTTTGGGATCGAAATCTCCATCGAGATTCCCTATCCATAAACTTCCATTCGTTGCTTGATACAACGATTTGTTAAGCATTGGACACATGGGGGAGAGCACGCTAACCACCATACCTATAGCCGTGATGTTTTCAGGGCTTAGATGTCGTTCAGCTAAATCCGCATTTACCAATACGGCGAGCTTCTCCACTCCAGGAGCTTTAAGGTATCTACCTTCAACCTCCAGCCATTCTAGAGGTACCTTTCTACTAGGGTTGGTTGCGTTTACTAAGATATATCCACGTCCAGTGGTCGTATTGGTTACGGCTCTTCTCTCTACCTTTAGGTTAAATTTGGCCTGCAGATGAGTGACGTTTGCTACAGGCTCTGGAGGGAAGTAAGCTGCTAAGCTCATGCTAGATTCCTGTCCCTCGATCGTTGAATCGACCTTTAACGTAAGATTTGTAGGCTTAGCCGTTTCATTACTTATTAGGGCTACAAATTCGGGAACTACGCTTCCATCAGGATTTATGTAAAATGTTAGATTGACGTTCTGTATCAGTTCGAATAATCCCTTTAGGTTAGGCGATCCAACGTATCCTAAGCCTTCTTGTAAAGTAAAGACCTCCCTCGAACCTCTCTGTAATTCAGCTACCTTTACGTTACTACAAACGCCAAGTATAAGGACTAAGATGAGAAGGATAGCTATCCTCCTCATCGGTAAAAAGCTTCTTACTTCCTGCCCTTTAAAACTTTAATTGAATGCTAAAGCCATTCCCTTACTGGTAAGTCCGTATAAAGTCCTCTTCCTCCTCCTAACCTCTACTACTCCTATTTTCCTCAATAGCCCTAAGCTTAATAACTCGCTTAAGTGTTGGTAGACAGCAGGTAATGAAATTTCAATCCCTCTATTTTTCAGCTCCCTCCAAATTTCGTATCCATACCTCTCTCCTTCTGCGACGATCTGAAGGATTAGCTTTTTAGTTCTCTCCAAATGCCCTACCTCCCACTTCTTCTTCAACTTCCTTCCTTCCTCCCACTTTATGGTTCTTGGATCCTTGAGTCCCGATCCAGTTATCAGACAGACTACGATATCTCCTCTGCTTACAACTCCCTCGTTCAATAACCTATCTAATGCGGCTAAGGTAGATGCAGCGGCTGGTTCAGCGAAGATTCCCTCATTTCTAGCAAGTTTCCTAGTATATTCGTACATTTCTTCGTCTTCTACAGCAACGGCCCTTCCGTTAGTTTTCTTAATCGCCTCAATTGCTTTCTCTAAAAACACGGGCTTAATCACGCTTAGATCGTATATTATGCTCTCCTTTCTGTACTCCTTTATACCTGTAATCATATTAACTATAGAGGGCGAACCTAAAGGTTGAACGCCCACTATTCTAGGCGGATCCTCTAAAAACCCTAGATCCTTCATCTCTAAGTACGCTTGGTAAATCATGCTTACGAGCCCTCCGCTAGCCATTGGAGCAATTATCCAATCGGGCGTTTCCCACTGCAACTGTTCTACTATTTCCCAGAAGATCGTCTTCTTCCCCTCGGCGATGTATGGATCTCTATCATCTATTAAGTATTCATCAATCCTAACGCTTAAAGCCCTCCTCCTTCCCTCCTCTAAATCCTTAACCATGTGGAGCTCAGGTCCGTACGCTAATACTTGGTAGAGCTTTCCCAAATCTACGTTTAAGGGCATGAAAAACCTCCCCTTTATCCCGGCTTTAGCCATATAAGCCGATAAGCTAGCTCCCAAGTTCCCTCCTACAGCTCCTATAATTGAAGAATATCCCATTTCTACTAACATTGAAGCTAAAACCGAGGATCCTCTATCTAGATAAGAGCCTGTAGGGTTCGTCGTCTCATCCTTTATTAATAGATTTTTAATTCCCAGGACCTTTGCAAGCTTATTAGCTTTATGTAGAAAGGTGCCTCCTTCACCTAGAGATATAATTTCACCTTGTGATGAAATAGGTAAGAGCTCCAGATACCTCCACATGTTAAACGCTCTCTTCCT
This sequence comes from uncultured Nitrososphaerales archaeon, assembly GCA_964420525.1. Classification (GTDB taxonomy): domain Archaea; phylum Thermoproteota; class Nitrososphaeria; order Conexivisphaerales; family CALBHZ01; genus CALBHZ01. The sequence goes on from CAYQTV010000030.1 coordinate 6,453, forward strand.
CAGCTCCTTTTTCGATACCCTTTCCTTTAATTTCTCTAAGTTGTAAATGAAGATAAAGGGCTTACCGCATTTCGGACAGAAGGTATATCTAGTAATAGCGTTAGATGTCCAATTACATGATATACATCTCACCTTTTCGATATCTTCTAACATATAAATCAGCCTTAACTAATATATAAGCTATAGCTTATATATTTTTGCTGAAATCACCATCATATGTTTACGAAATGGGGGGAAGCTAGGAATGCAGCGATTATCAGAAGATCGGAGGATGATGTAACCTCCCTAGGTACCGTAACCGTAAAGAGAGGATTCGCATCGATGTTAAAACACGGAGTAGTTATGGACGTTACGAACGTCGAACAAGCACAGATTGCCGAAGATGCAGGAGCGGTAGCCGTTATGGTTTTGGACAAGCTTCCCTACGACATTAGGAGGGCAGGAGGTGTAGCGAGAACCGCTAGCTTAAAGGTGATAGAGGAGATAATGGATCACATAACCATACCCGTGATGGCTAAATGTAGGATAGGGCATTACGAAGAGGCGAAGGTGTTGGAAAGCCTCGGTGTAGATATGATTGACGAATCCGAAGTTCTCACTCCAGCAGATGAGGAAAGGCATATCTGGAAATGGGAGTTTGTTACCCCTTTCGTTAATGGAGCGAGAGATCTAGGAGAAGCCCTTAGGAGGATAGAGGAGGGAGCGTCGATGATTAGAACTAAAGGCGAAGCGGGGACCGGCAACGTCTCCGAAGCTGTAAAACACATTAGAACTATGAACGAACAGGTTAAATTAATTACCTCATTCTACAGAGAAGGCGATCATCAAGAGCTAATAAGGATGGCTAGGAAGCTTAGAGTTTCCTATGAGCTCGTTTTAGAGACCGGAAGGCTTGGAAGGGTTCCGGTAGTTAACTTCGCAGCTGGAGGAATAGCTACGCCGGCCGATGCGGCCTTCGTAATGAAGCTAGGCGTAGACGGCGTATTCGTAGGTTCTGGTATATTTAAGTCGAGAGATCCATTGGAGAGAGCGAAGGCTATAGTCTTGGCCGTATCGCACTTCGATGACCCTTATACGGTGATGGAGGCTCAAGAGATGATAGATGAAAGGAAATCTATGGTAGGAGTAAGCCCAGAGGCTTTGGAGGTAAGGATGCAGGTAAGAGGATATGAATCATGAAGATAGGGATAATTTCACTTCAAGGAGATATAGAGGAACATAGGGAAGCGACGTATAGAGCTCTTGACAAGCTTAACGTTGAAGGTGAAGTAATCGAGGTAAAGAACGTTGATGAGCTGAGAAGCGTGAACGGCATCATAATACCTGGAGGGGAAAGTACGACTATAGGGAGGCTTGCATCTAGATCTCTATTTTCTGCCTTAAAGGAGAGGATCGAAAAGGGACTGCCTGTCTTAGCGACCTGCGCGGGCCTCATAGTTCTAGCTAAAAAGGTATACGATAGGAGGGTAGGAGAAACGAAACAGCCTCTTCTAGGGATTTTAGATGTGCTGGTGGAAAGGAACGCCTTTGGAAGACAGAGAGAGTCCTTTGAAATGTACATAAAAGTACCGTTGATCGGAGAAAAGCCCTTTAAAGCGGTATTTATTAGAGCTCCTCTAATAAGAAAGGTATGGGGGGACGCCAAAAGCATCGCAAACATAAAGGAGGGAGTAGTGGCTGTTAAGCAAAACAACGTCTTAGCTACGTGCTTTCACCCAGAGCTAGCAGAAGATACTAGGTTTCATGAATTACTAATAAAAACGATAAAAGCCTAAGGTCATTCCTCCTCCTTCTTTACTCCAGGTACTATGTATATACTAGATCTATCAGGAGGGACAACTAGAACGGAACCACATTCTTCACATATGTAGTAGACGTTTACGCCTCCTTCTGCAGATTGCACTCCTATTTTTCTAAGCTTAACGTGCTTACACTCCATCAAGTAATTATTAGCAATTATCCTTTAATACTTTTGCTGAAACGAGAATCAGATCCGGTGGTGGTCATCATTGAGATCAGACCTTTTGAGCGTCATCACTTATCGAGTCTTTTATCTTGCTGAAATTTAAGCTTTTTCATTTAAGATTTACTAGCATATCCAGTCGTCCAGATCGTACGGAAGGTTGACTAAGACCTTCAATAAACTACTCGTAGTTATTAAAAGCCATAATGGTGAATACAGGAAGTAGTAAATGGAAAACTCTAAGAAGTTAAACCCCAGTCTCAGCTTCCTGGCGATTGCGTAAAATAACATACAGGACGACCCGAAGGCAACGATTAACGCTACCACGTTCTTGAAAAGCGGAAGAAAAGCGGCCGTTAAAGAGAGAGGAGGTAAAATGAGGTTAAACTTCATCGATAATAGGAAAAGCGAAAAGAGTACTATCTTTTCCATAAGCAGGTCAGGAACGAAGATATCTATTAAAAGCACGAATATAGCGGGGAACATGAAAAA
>CAYQTV010000031.1:0-935 GCA_964420525.1 uncultured Nitrososphaerales archaeon
TTCCCTCTAAGAATTTAGTTATCGTAGAATAAACCTCATCTACTAGCTGATCTCTATTTTCGTAGGTAACTGTAAATAGCACAGCCCTAGGGTTTTGTCTTAAGCTCTTAAGCAGAGGATCCTTCATTTTCATATGTATAACGATGATCATAGGCTTATCTACCGCTAGTAGTTTACTAACAGCTCTTTTAAACTCAGGGCTCAAAAGTTCCATGGGACCTACTTCGTCACATACAATTACATCGCTATTTTCCATAGCGCTTAAAATTACTCTTGAAGCGAATTCAGCTAATCCCTTTAAGTTCACTTTATACTTCCCCATCCTCGCTCCATCTCCGTAAATAGATGCTAGCACTTCCCTATTTCCAGTGCTTATATCTATCATTTCGAATCCTACACGTCTTCCCCTTTCCCTAACTTCCCTAGATACCATACCTCCCACACTTACCCCTCTTTCCCTCAGTTTCTTCACTACTTTCATGAGAACGGTAGTTTTCCCAACGCCTGGAGTTCCCGTTAACAGCACTATGTTTTTCAACTCTAATAAAGGGGAAACGATGTACTTTTTAAATATGAAGATTTAGAAGAGCTAGAAAATGGAGGGTTTCACGGAATACCTAGAGGGAGAGACCGTTTTACTTGTACCTGAAGTATCCCTTAAAGTACCACAGCCTCCTAAAGTTCCGGCCTTCTTTAATCCAAAGGGTAAAGAGGTAAGGGATCTAGCTGTTTTAGTCTATTCCGTCTTCTCAAGGATATGTGGAGAAATTAGGGTAGCCGATCCTTTAGCTGGAGTAGGAGCTAAGAGCCTCAGAATTGCAAAGGAAACGAACGTGAAGAAGGTATACGTTAACGACTTAAATCCAACGGCTATTAAAGCGTGCCTTAAAGCCGCCGAAATAAACGGCGTCGCATCTAAGGTGGAGGCTTATAAC
>CAYQTV010000031.1:945-8793 GCA_964420525.1 uncultured Nitrososphaerales archaeon
ACGGCATAGATATAGATCCCTTTGGTTCTCCAATTCCATTTATAGACTCGGCTTTTAAAGCCGTTAGGAACGGAGGGATACTAACTATTACGGCTACAGATACAACCATCTTAAATGGGTTGTATCCTAGGGTAGCGAGAAGGAGATATATAGGGGTTCCTGCAAGAGACGATAATTCAAAGGAATCCGGTCTTAGATTATTAATATCGTCCATTGTCTGGAGAGCGGCAGCTTTAGATTTAGCGGCTTATCCCCTTTTCGGGTATTCCACTCATCATTACATGTGTTGCTTTCTTAAAATTGAACGATCTGCCTTAAAGGCAGATGCTCTTATGAATCAAATAGGATACGTATATTACTGCACTAAATGTGGATTTAAAGGGTTAAAGAACGATATTTGTCCTATTTGTTGTTCTAAGTTAAGCGTAGCAGGACCTCTTTGGTTATCTTCAATACATAACGAAGATTTTCTTAAACAAATGTTAGAGGAAGTGAGGAAAAGGGCATTTAGAAAATATGAGACTTTAATTTTGAGAGCTTTAAATGAAATAGACCTTCCTCCTTTTTACTACTCTATAAGCTGGATCTGCGACAATTTACAGCTTAGAATGCCCTCTATGAACAACTTGGTTAACGAAATAAGGGGAAGAGGATATAGGGCATGCAGGTCTAGTATAGATAGCGTTGGAATTAAAACAGATGCTCCTTATAACGTATTGCTTGAAATAGTAAAGGAGCTATCCTTTAAATCCGAAGCAAATAACGTATAGCTCGCTACTTTCGGGCCTACTTGCTGGAGGCTTAGTTAATTTAACCTGCTTAAACGCCTTCCTCAACTTCTTAATAAAATATCCGGTATCTTCACCTTGGAATATCTTAATAACCATCTTCCCTCCCTTTCTAAGTACTCCCCTCGCGATCTCCAACGCTCTTTCACATAGCTCTATTTGCCTTGCGCTATCTAATTCCCAGATCCCAGATACTTCTGGGGATAAATCCGAAAGTACAACATCGAATTCTGAGGTCGTTACCCTCCTTATCGCCTTAAAGACATCGTTAAAAATATCCATTTCTATAGTTCTAACGTTCTCAGGTATATCTCTTACAGGCTTTTTATCTATACCAATGACTATCCCCTCTTTGCCTACGTAAGACGAGGATACCTGTAACCATCCACCTGGGGCACACCCAAGATCTAGCACCCTATCCCCCTTTTTAATTATACCGTACTTCTCTTGGAGCTGTATTAACTTGAAAGCCGCTCGACTCTTAAAGCCCCTCTGTTTAGCGAGCCTTCTGTAAAGATCACGTTTTGCTTGATCTGGCTTCATCTTTCTTTCCCTCTCTCTCGTATTCCTCCAATAACCAATTCTCTAGGTAAATACACGTAAGGGGAGATATGGGGGATTCCACATCGCATTTTCCTTCATCTGGACATGTTATACAAGGAGAATTCTCAATGCTGCTCGTATCTATAGGTATAACTAGGGGAATTAACTTATAAGTCCATCTCCCTCCTTCTAACACCCTCTCCCTTCTTATAAGCTTCCTCTTTTCTAATCTAGTCGCTATCCTAGATCCATCCCTACTCGTTAAATTAAGCCTTTTCCACAATTCGCTTTGTAAAATACCCTTATCTCCATGTTCTAGTACTAGTTTGTAAACCTTGCTTATTAAATCCTCCTTCTCCTCTCTACCGCTCAAAAAAATTATCACCAATTTCATTCAAGAAGGAAAACCTACCCTAAAAACTTTACCTCTATCTTAACTTAATCGATATATTGTAGCTTTCTAGTATCTCTCTGCATCTCTTCCTAATAGTAACCTCAGTAACGCCGGCCACGGAGGCTATCTCCTTTTGTAAAATAGGTTCATCATAAAACGAAGCGGCTATGTATATAAAGGCGGCTGCAAGCCCCGAGGGCTGTCTTCCGCTTATTAAATCGGGATCCTTCATGCTTTTAGCCATAGTTACGGCTAACCTCGTTACCTTAGTTGAAATTTTCAGCTTGTTAGAAATCTTAGTTATATGCTTCTCTAGTGGTGTAAGAGGGATTTTAACTCCTCCAATTTCTCTTACTAAATACCTATAGTAAGTTCCTAGAGTTTTAGCTCTAATTCCAGCGGCCTTGGCTATTTCCTTCATACTCCTATTTATATCGCATTTCCTGCAAGCCATGTAAACGGCCGCTGCTGCCAAGCCGGATGTAGATCTTTTAGTAGTTAGCCCCTTTTTCACCGCCCTCCATATAATGTATGAAGCTGTTTCTGCTACCGTTTGTGGAAGATGCAATATCGTTGAAAATTCATTAACTTTGGAAAGAAGGCTGGCTATCGATTTTTCCTTTCCAGAAGTTCTCAACCTATTTTGCCACATCCTCATTCTCATGATATTTTCCCTTTCTTGAAGAGGGATTCCTTGAAAATCTACGTTTTTATCTCCAATATCTGTTGAAAGACCTAGATCGTGTTTTAGAAGAGTTATAGGAGGACCTACCCTACTCCTCTTCAGCTTATCTTCTGGATCGATGGCCTTCCACTCTGGAGTATGCACTACTCTTTTGCGTGAAAGAACGTAACCACATTTAGGACAGATAACTTCTCCAATTTTAGGTTCCATTATTAACATGTTACCACATTTAGGACAGATTTCTTCTCCTTCGCTCATCTCTTATACACCTTTCTTCCTACCAAACCTCTCAACCTATCGGTTAAGGGTTGAAGGGATGCGTAAGGAGCTCTTATAGGACCAAATACTTCTATAACCTTACCCGCCTTCCTCCCCCTATCATCGTACAGTATATCCCCTTCCCTAACCTCTTTCTCTAACTTAACTATAATCCTCTTGCTCCTCGATATTCTTAAAACGTAACCTACCTTCTCCACAGTTTTTCAATTTAAAAGCCAAGTTAAAAACTTATCTCGCTTTCCCTCTCACTTCCATTAACGATTTTGCCACTTTTATCAATAATTCCTGCTTTTTCATTACCTTTGGAACGCTAACGTATCCGCTTTTCCTTCTAGGCCTTTTAGGATGTTTCGCTTCAAAGGCTATGCCATCTAAACCAATGGCTTTAACGGCTTTCAATAGCTCGTCTAAGGTTGGGGATTTAACGGCCATGTTAATAGGTACTCTCCTACCTTCTGATCTAGAATAAGAAGAATCGAAATAATCTAACCATAAGACCTGTCTATCTTCCTCTTTCATGATGTCCTCTTGATTAAGACGGCGTTTATTATACCGTGCTGTGAAGGTCTCGAGGTAACCCTAGCATCTCCGAGTTCCGTCCTAATTATAGCTCCTTTAGTTATTACTCCTCTCCTTTCATAATCTCTACTAGCTGGATTAGCAATCACCTTTAGGATTTTGACCTTTTTAGTTTCCTTAGTTTCAGGATCGGTAACATTTGCATAGTCTCCCCTCTTCAATCCCAGTTTTACCCCTCCTCCTCTTACCCTTCTCTTTACTAGCAAGACTGGACCTAGTTCGGTTTCAATTGGATAACCATCCTTCTCATACTTCCTTCTTCCTCGATGGGGCCTTCTCCTTCCTCCGGTAACTTTTCTCTTCTCTAGGTTCTCCACAGGCTTCTTCATGTTTACACCTGCTTCTGAGGATTCTCTTTACCCTCTTTTAAGGCTTCCTTAGGGAAAAGCGATGCTAGCTTTAACTTCAGCTTATTTATGTCGTGTGGCAATCCGAAATAAGAAGAGAAGAAGGGAGTAGTACCATATAGCTTCTGCCTCCCCTGTTCCGATACCTTTTCTATAAACCCCAAGGCCTCTAAAAGCTTGATATGGCTATATACCCTAGTTCCTCTCTTAGCAGCAAGAGCTAGAGCTGATATCGGTTGATAGAAGGCTATCATCGTTAAGGTCTTCATTACGCTTTTAGGAAGTAAGGGTTTAGATGAGAACTTTTTCGCTATTTTTACATACTCGGGCTTAATCTGTACTACAAATTTCCTATTCTCCAATTCAATAACTTCTATAGCCTTTAAACACGAGTTTATTCTCTCCATAACTTTTTTAGCTATCTGATAAGCCCTTCTTAAAGAGGTAGTACCGGCTGCCTTCGCTATTTCCTCTAAAGATAGAGGCCTCCCCGATGCGTAAAGGGCTGCTTCCACTCTTGCCTCTTCATCTTTCATCTCTCAACCCCCACTATCAATATATCGTCTTCTCCTCTCTGAACTAAAACGACTCTTCCTCTTTGAGCCAGATAAAGCAGGACTAGGAAATAACGAACAACCTCTAACACATCTTTATCTTTCACCAGTCTTTGAAAGCTCACTTCAGCTTCCCTATCTAATATATCGAGGATGCATTCCTCTATAGGCCTTAACATTTTGAGAAAAGATTCCTGATTGAAGACAGGGAATTCCTCATAAGACCTTATTACCGAAGGCCTTACTTTTCTCTCTTCCCTTTCCATTTCCAACAATAAAGCCTCAAAAGCTTCCAATAACTCATCTATATCGCTTGCATGGATATCTACTCTAAAGGGCATGTAGAGCGGGGAGATGGGAGCGCTAATATCTACCTCCTTCTTAACTATAACCCTTCTCTTCTCCTCGTAAAATAGATGTTCAACCTTCAGTTTATACAGAATGCTTGAAGTAAGCAAGGCTAAGCCGCTAAGCTTGTAGTCTAGAAGGGGCTTAGATTTAAGGAACTTATAAAATTCGTTAAGGAGAAAATGTATGCTGATGTCCCACGGCTTCTTCCTTTTCAAAACGTCTGGATTTAGCAAAAATTTAACGGCGTCTATCTCTTTATCCTTCAAGCCTTTATCCCCTCTAGCCTGTATTTAACTACATTGCTAACCCCCTCTCTCGCATAAACACCAATTAAGTTATGAGCCTTGGAAACTAAAAGATCTCTAAGCGAAATAGTTATGATCTGAGTATTCTCCGACCAGTCTCTTAAAAGTTCTCCCAATTTCTCGGCATAAATAGGATCTAAAGACTGATCTATTTCATCTAGTAGGTAAAATGGACTGGGATAAGCTGCTTGAAGAGCTAGTAAGAAAGATACAGCTGCTACCGTTTTCTCCCCTCCGCTAACTGAGCTCGCCTCCCTTGCGCTTTTACCGGGAAACTTCACCATTAGGAAAACGCCCCCTGAGAACGGATCCTCCGGATTTTCCAGTTCTAGCCAAGCTTCCCCTCCAGTAATCTTGCTGAAAATATTCCTTATCTCCTTATCGATCTTCTCAAAAGCCGTCATAAAGGTCCTTTTCTTTTCAGCCTCTACTTCCTCAATGAACTTTACAATTGCGTTTCTATCTTTTTCAAGCTCCCCTCTTCTAACGGAAGCCAGCTTATAGGAAGTGTAAGCTTCCTTATAATTTTGTTTTGCAAGTTGATTTACTGAGCCATACAAAGTCGAAAGTTCGGCCTCTAAATCTGATAATATCGTAGGTATTTCTGAGTGATATTCAGGTATCGCATCTACTCTCAACTCCTCTAATTTCCTACTTTTATCCTCTATATCCTTTTTGAGAATTTCTAAATCTGATAATATCTTCATCTTCTCCCTCTCTAACCTCCATTTACTATCTACCAGCTTCTTCTCTCTCTTCTTTTCCCTCTCAAGCTCTTCTTCTATCTGATTTAAAGTAGGCATTAACTTCGTGATTTTTTCTTCTTCCTCCTCTCTCCTTCTTAATAAAAGAGCTTCTTCCTCTCTTAATTTTGGCAGCTCTTCCTCTAAAGATCTCAACTCGCTATCGATTTTAGCTATTCTTTCCTCTCCCGTCTTTAACATCTCTTCTAGCTTCCTAACCCTAGGCTCTAACTCGCCTGTTACTTCTTTAGAAACATCGGATATCTTTAAGTTTAGCATTAACATATCAGAAATTAAACGTCCAGCCTCCTCCTCGAGGCTAGAAAGAGCTTTCTTGACCTCTTCTATTTTCACCCTCGATAGGGATTTAGCGATTTTATTCCTTTTTTCCTCTAACTTCTTCTCCCTCTCCTGTAAGTTCCCCCTATATTTTTCAAGCTTCCGAACTCTAGCTTGTATGAGGCCCGTTTTCCTCTCCAACTTATCAACCTTCGCTTTCATTTTCTTGCAAAGCTTCTTATACCTGCTAATCATGCTGGTTAACACTTCTATCTGAATTTCCTTCCTCTCTACTGCTAACTTCTTTTCAAGAGAAACTGAGTACAACTTCCTAATCTCTTCTCTTAACTTTTCTAAACCTCCACGTTTCCTTGCTAAGGTCCTGTCTAAAGCCATTAAGGCCTCCTTTAAAGCCTTGGCTTTTTTATAATCAAGTTCTAGCTTTTTAGGTTCTAGCTTTGGAATTAACCCGGCCTCAGCAACTCCTCTTTCATCGAATAAAATCCCATCCACGGTAACGGCCTTACATCCCTTCGATATTACGAACTTAGCCGCTTCTTCAGATTTAACTAGATAAATGTTTCCAAAAAGACCTTCAATGAAATGCTTATATTTCTCATGGTAGACAAGGAAATTCGAAACAGGTCCTATAACCCCAGGTCCAGATAGATCTTTTTTTACAATTCTAAAGGTTAGGGGTAGTATCCTTACTCTTCCCCCTCCAATTTTCTTTACGATATCGATAAGTCTTCTTCTAGCATCCTCATCCTTCACGACAATTATGTTAGACGTGGAGAAGAGAACCGCTTCTACGGCCTCTTTAAACCTTTCTCCTGCCTTAACTATATCGCTCAGCTTACCTATATAACCTTCAAAGGCTCCCGTAGATAGGTACTCATCTACTTTTTCAACTATAGCTATGTCCCTTAGGAACTTTTCATAGATTTCTCGTTTAGCTTCAACCTTCGTTAACTCCTTAAGAGATTTTAATAATATATCGTTAGCTTTTCCCATCTCTCTTATCAGTTTGGTTCTAATGTTCTCTAAACGTTCTAACCTTCCCTCGATACCCATTAAACCTCTTTCCTCAATTCGATAAACCTCTTTCAAACTCTCTATTTTCTCCTCTAGCCTTCTTATGCTTTCTTCAACCTCCTTATATCTAGACTTGAGATCCTCCAAAGCTTCAAAAAGCTCCTCCTTTCTTTCCTTTTGTTCCGCTAATATCCTCTCTACCTCATTTTTCTTTTCTCTAACTCTTCTTATTTTTGCTTGAACTTTAAGTAAGGAGCTTCTCCACTTTTCCACACTAGACTCCTTTCTCTTCAACTCCTTCTTTTTCTCCTCAACTAATCTGCTAATCTCTTTATGTTTTGATTCTAAATCATCATATCTTTTCTTCAGCTCTTCTAACTCTTCTTTCTTCTTTTCAAGCTCTTCCAAACTTTCTTTAAGCATCCTTTCAAGTTCAGGTTTACTTTCCTCTATTTTCCTTTTATCACTTAATAGGGAATTTCTTCTCTCTTCAACTTCCGCTTTCCTTATCCTTACTTTTTGTAATTGATTATTAATCTTCGTCAACTCGCTCATAATGCTATCAACGTTAGCGGAGTAGAAATCAGATCTTTCCTTCTCTATCTCTTTCAACTTCCTCTGCACATCTTCTATTTCTCTCTCCTTCTCTATCAGTTCTCCTTCTATCTCTCTCAGCCTCTCCCTTAAGCCGTTCCTTTTTAATTCGAGCGTAGATATCTCGTGATGTAAAACGGATGCTCTGTAACTTTTCACTTTACTTTCTAAAATTTCGTATCTTATTAGCTCATTTCTCTCCTCTTCTAACTTCTCTATTAACTTTCTTTTCTCATCGAGTTTAGCGAATGCAATAGCCAGCTGCGTATCTGCTTCTCTCAACTTTTCCATAGCTTGGGCCTTCTTTTCATCAAAGGACTTCAAACCGATTAAAGACTCTAAAATGTGCCTTCTTTCATTTGGATTAAACTC
>CAYQTV010000032.1:0-8667 GCA_964420525.1 uncultured Nitrososphaerales archaeon
TTTCTAGAAAATTAAGCTCCATTTCCAAGGTAGCCGAGCTCCTAGCTATTATAAAAGGAAAACTGGAGGTTACGAGGTATAGAATAAGTCAAATTAAATCGGAGATGAGGAAGCTTGAGAGAGAGATAAGGGAAGTGGAGGAGGAATTAGAGAGGGAAAGAGAAAGCGCTGAACGGATAGGGAAGAGACCTAGTGAAGTAAGAAGCTTAACTGAGGTAGAAGATGAAGAGAAGACCATCTTAGCACAGCTTAAAGCTATAGGGGCAGTAGCTGAAGAGGCCGAAAAAGCGTATTTAGACTTAAAGAACAAAATAGAGGAATATAGAGCTAAGCTAGAGCAAGTTAAGGAAAATAAAAGAGCGACTCTAAAGGAGATAGCCGAAAGGAGCAAGGAGTGGAGAGCCGTAATAAAGGGCCTTTTAAAAAGCATCGATCGGGAATTCCAAGCTATCTTAAATACCCTAAATACCCATGGTCACGTTGAGCTAATTAACGAGGAGGAGCCGGATAAAGCGGGATTGATCTTAAAGGTGGGAGCTAAGGGCACTCCTCTAGTTACATTAGATGCCTACACACAAAGCGGTGGAGAGAAAAGCTCTACGGTTATGGCTTTCCTTTTAGCGACGCAAAAACATGTATTATCTCCGTTTAGAGCCGTAGACGAATTCGACGTTCATATGGATCCAGTAAATAGAGAACTGTTCTTTAAGGCGATACATTCATACTTTAAAGAGGAAAAGGACGTACAGTATATCGTTATATCTCCCGGGTTTCCTCCATTCTTCGATCCCGATGTCCATTACATTATGGTGCAGAAAACGGTTAGGGGAAGTGAATTAAAGGTGATAAGTCGTGAGGCAAGATAAGTTAATACGGGAGAGGATAATTGACCTCCCTAGAGAGCTAGAGAGGAGCGGAGCCGATCCATTCTTAGTCGACGTTAAGGACCTCTTAGAGAAGCTAAAGAGGAGAAGGAGGGACGTAGAGCTCTTAAAGCTTGATTCCAAAGCTTTGAATTCCGTATCTAAAATCGTTGAAATGCAGGAAAAGTGGGTAGTTGACGCGTTAAAAGGGCTAAGGGTAGATCCGGATTTAGTGAGGGAAAAGATCAAAAAGCTTAGCTTAAAGGAGATCTCTAGCGTGCTTTCTAAAAATTTCTATCCAATTATAGGGCTAAAGAGGATATCGATCGAAAGACTAAGGGACGGCTTAGTTTACTGGGAAATAGTAAGACCATGGGGTAGTTACGAGGAGCCCGCTCCTATAGCTTATAAGGATTTAGCTACGGAGCCTCTAAGCCTAACTCCCGAAAGCGTGAAGGAGAAAGCAAATAAACTATACGTAGAATTAACACCGTTATTAGAGAAGGGTCCTATTGATTATCGTTCATACCTATCAAGGTTTCCCGAAAAAGAGAGGCTAGAAAAGGCCTTCTTGCTGGGATATCTAGCCACTATAGGGAAAATAGCTCTGAAGAAGGAACCTCTAACTAAAACCATCTTGATATTGAAGCCTGGAAAAGGAGAGCCCTTCAGCATAGCGATAGAGGTGAGCGAAATTGGGAGAGGAAGAGGAGCTTAGGGAGAAGGGTATTAAAGCCTTAAAAATGCTCCTCTTCGAGGGATCAACCCCCGGGCTAAAGGGCTGGGAGCTCAAAAGGAGGCTTGGTAAAGACTACTTAGCCGCTTTAGAGGTAGCTAAGGTAGAGGCCGATAAGCTAGGCCTTAGGATAGTGAAGGTAGAAGATGAAGAGGACAAATCGCCTGAAAAGGCTAGGTACGTGTTACAGCCTAAAGAGCCTTTGCGGGAAGCCGAGCTTAGTAAGTGGCTTAGAATCGAAGAGGCCGCAGCTCTCGCTATAATAGACGTAGAGCTTAACTTGAGAGGGGGAATGGTTCAGAGGAAGACAATAGAGAGGATATTAACTCAGAAACTGCCTAGCTGGAGGGTGAAACAGATACTCGATAAGCTGAAGAGGCTTAATTACATCGAAGAGGACGGGGATATCTTGAGGAAGGGATGGAGAATGATCGTAGAGATAGATGAACCGGGTCTTCTAAAGGACATAATATCTAAGGCTAAGGAAACCTAGTTCACTTAAACCTTCTCAAGATAGCCTTTCTCTCCTCATCCAATAGGGCTAAAAGCAGGTCATCCCCAACCTTCTTTTCTAGCATCTTCTTCAATCTGTTCAAGTTGACCTTAAAACATAACCCTTCAACCGCTACCTTTCCGTGCTCCGCGATCATTTTCCTAACCTTTTCTATTTTATTAACGAGCCTCTTCATTCCTAGCGGCATTAAAGCCTTCCTTCTCATCCTACTAAGAACTATCTCTACGATTTCAACTCCCTCGTCAACTACCGATATGTTTAAGGATTTACACTGTGGACAACGTGGCGGATCCTCTAGCTCTCCAACTATTACCTCCGTTGCGGACCAACAAGATAGACAAGCCAGCGTCTTCCTACACCCATCTATTCTAGCTTTCGCGCTTTCAATTAATAATCTCTTCATTCTTCCCGGATCTATCAGCTCTCCTCTTACCGCCATTTCCTCAAGCCCAATTCTAGCGATAGGGGTGGGAGCGCTTAACTTTCCTAGATTTTTTACGACTACTCTTTTAGCCGATATGTCCTTTAAAAACCTGTATATCGCCTTCACATCGAAATCCTCTTCTAGAAGAGTCCTCATCGCTTCTTGATATACAACGGTTCCCTTAAGAGTAGATACTAGTAGCTTAACTTCCTGTCCGGATATATCCGCTTCCTTTTCTATAACGCCCATTTTCCTAGCAGCTTGAACCAATCTCCTCCTAAACAACCCGGTTTCTTCACATGCCTCCTTAATTCTAGGTTCGATATCCACGCTCTTTAAGTTGAGTAGCGTCCTTAAAACGTCGTCTGAATTCAATCCTCTACATTCAAGAATAATCCTATATGGGTCATTTTTAACTGAAATAGCCTTTCCAGTTTCCTTGCTTATTTCATATGCTAAAATCCTAGCTAAAGTACGATTGGCCTTTAAACCTAGATGAGTATGCACTATTACGTATTCATCGACTTTCTCAATAGTCACTAAAGTATCGCTAGGAACGGGATATCCCTTTTCAACTTGCTCAATAATTTCCTTAACGCCTTCAAGTAAATCGTTATAGCTTATCGGATACCTGCGCGTTAAACCTTCTAATACCTCTCTTAGCTTTCCACGCTTTACACCATCCTCTACCTCTCTCCTTATAGCTCCTACCTCCTTCGCGACTTCTTCTACGACCGGTATCTCCTCTCCTATCCAGCTCGGTATAGCTCCTAAAGGATCTTCAGCCTCTTTAACGTAAACGGTCCCTCTGAATATCTGCGTAATTATCCAGGCGTTTCCGGCTAAAACGAATTTAGTACCTATTTCCCCGTATTCAGCGATAAACGCCTCATCTAAAACTCCTACTACTTTGCCATCTTCAGTAACTACTGGATACTGTTTCTCTTCCGGAATCATGCTTAAGTTTTGGAAGTAATACTTGTACAACTTCTCTCGCCTAGAAGGTCGGAAGAAAGCGCCTTCTGAAAACCTAATCACTTGAGGCCTTTTATCCGAAAGGAATTCTAGTACACGCTCTACTTCCTCTCTACTAATATCCCTGTAATTATATGCCCTCCTTATCAAATGAACGGCATCCTCAACCTTCATCACCATATCTTCCATCGCTAATCCAGCTAGCTGTTGAGCTAGCGCGTCTAGGGGTTTGTTCGGTATAGTAACAGGTTCTACTTCCTCTTCAAGCGCTCTTCTAGCTAAGACCATTGCTTCTAAAACATCGTCTCCATCTTGAGCTATGATAACTCCCCGGCTCACCTTAGTCAAAGAATGTCCGCTTCTACCTACCCTTTGTAAGAGCTTACAGGCCTGTCTTGGGGAGTTATATTGAACAACTAAGTTTATTGTACCGATATCTATTCCCAGTTCTAAGCTACTCGTACATATCACCCCTTTTAAGCTTCCTAGCCTAAGCCCTGATTCAGCCATGCTCCTTCTTTCAGCTGAAAGGCTGCCGTGGTGAACGCTTACGGGCGCTCTCGGATGCAAAAGTCTGAGCCTACTCGCTAAGGCCTCTGCCTCACTTCTAGTATTTGTGAAAACTAGAATAGGTCCCTTTGGAAGCAACTGTAGGATGACGTCCATTCTTGCTAAGGCTACTGGATGTATAGGTGTATCTGTTCTTTCCTTAGGTTGAGGGTATACTATCTTATACTCGAAGGGCTTAGGTACCCTTACTTTAACGATTTTACATTTTCTACCTATTCCGACGAGGAATCTCGCAACTTCTTCGGCGTTTCCTACAGTAGCCGATAGCCCTATCCTTTGAAATTCCTCCTTGGTAATCCTCCTTAGTCTTTCTAGGGCTATAGCTAACTGAGCTCCTCTTTTATCTGAGGCGAGTTCATGGATTTCATCTACAATAACCCACTTAACGTTCCTTAGGCTTTCCCTTAACCTCCTAGCTACTAAGAGGACTTGTAAGGTCTCAGGAGTAGTTATCAATATATCGGGAGGAATTAAGGATTGCCGTCTCCTCTCAATAGCCGGAGTATCGCCATGTCTTACCGCAAGTCTGAGATCTAAACGCTTACACCACCATTCAAACCTTTCAATTAAATCCCTATTTAAAGCCCTAAGGGGAGTAATGTAGAGAAGCCTAATACCCGAAGCCCTTCCTTCTTTTAACATTTTATCTAAAATTGGAAGAAAAGCAGCTTCCGTCTTCCCTGATCCGGTAGGGGCAACAATTAGTACATTTTCACCTCTAGCGACGTGTTCCATCGATGCTTTTTGAGTCTCAGTAGGCTCCTTAAATCCTCTCTCCAGTAACATGTCCTGTAACAAAGGGCTTAAAAGAGAGAAGACATCTCTAGCCATAGCTACACATACTTAGAACTCCATACCTATAAAGATGGTGTTTAAACGCTTAAGCTTTAAAGGTAGTTAAAATGATCATTCGTTTATTTATGTAAATATTTACTATACAAATATTCATGATATAAGCGTAAATCTTTAAATTTAGATATTTTGTACCCTACTTGTGCCGTACAAATGGTCAGAAGGGAAGCTTATTGAACGGAAATACTCCCCTACAGACGTCCTTAGGATGTTGGAAAGCGCTGAAGTAGATTTCGTAAACTTACAGTTTTCGGATTTGTTAGGGAGGCTTAAACAGGTTACGATCCCATCTTACAAGTTTAATGAAGAGAGCTTCAAAGATGGATTTAATAAACTCGATGGCTCGAGTATTCGAGGATTCTCGACGATAGAAGATTCGGATATGGTACTGCTACCAGATCCAAACACCTTCGCAATCCTACCTTGGACGAGGGAGAAAAATAAGACAGCGAGGTTAATAGCTGATGTTTATACCGGAATGGGAAGGGGAAGGCTGAAAAGGGATCCCAGATACATCGCTCAAAGCGCAGAACGTTACCTAAACGATAAGTACGGAATGAAGTCCTTATGGGGCCCCGAGTTAGAGTTCTTCGTTTTCGATGAAGTCAAATGGGATACGATGAACCCCTACTTTAGACAGTTCTATGAAGTAAGTTCTAGTGAAGCGCCTTGGTCTAATAGCTCCTATAAAACTGGCTTTAAGGACGCTTACTACGCCGTACCTCCTATCGATTCGCTTGAAAGTTATAGGAATACGGTATCTAGCTACCTAAGTAGCTTCGGCATAATCGTTGAAGCCCATCATCATGAAGTCGCTGCCGCAGGTCAGATCGAAATCAACATATATCAGGATACCTTAACGAACGCGGCAGATTCGATATTAACTCTAAAGCTCGTAGCTAAAACCGTAGCAGCCGAGATGGGAAAGGTGGCTACCTTTATGCCTAAGCCCATTTACGGCGATAATGCTAGCGGAATGCATACGCACATTAGCTTATGGAGAGGTGAGGAGAACGCTTTTTACGATCCTTTAGATGAGTACGCTGAGCTCAGCCAACTCGGTAGATACTTCGTAGGCGGGCTTTTAGAACATAGTAGAAGCCTAGCCGCTATAGTTGCTCCAACTACGAATAGCTACAAGAGGTTAGTTCCAGGCTTCGAGGCTCCCGTATACATAACGTGGAGTAGAGCGAATAGGAGCGTCATCGTAAGGATACCCGCATACTATAAGAGGAAGCCGGGACATAAGAGGATAGAGTACAGGACGCCGGATCCTTCCTGTAATCCCTACTTAGCTTTCTCAGCAATACTGTTAGCAGGCTTAGACGGCATAGATAAGAAGATAGATCCAGGAGATCCTGTAGATGAAGATGTGTATAAGATACCTCCGAATAAGAGAAGGGAGCTGGGGATCAAGGAGTTACCTGGAAGTCTAAAGGAAGCGGTAGAGGAGTTAAAATCGGATCACGAATACCTCAAACCCATATACAGTAGCGACATCATCGATTTCATTGTAGATAAAGGGGAAAGGGAATACTTAAAACTTCAACAGGCTCCGCATCCCCTCGAATTCGAGATGTACTTCAACCTTTAGCGACTTCCTACGTTCTAATCTTTACAACCCTTCATCAAGCTTTTAGTTGACAATCACTTAACCATTTCTCGAGTTCATCTGAAATTCTTATTAGGGAAGTAGCAACTATCTCTACACCCTATACGAATGTTCTCTTCATTAAAGCCTCAGCTTTCTCATACAGGTTTTATTCGTTTTTATGATATAAACTCACTCCTCTGCTTTTGATCCCACCCTCTCATCTATAGGCGCTCGTTATTAGCTCACAATCTGAAAATATACAGCAGTTCCCTCTCCTAACTAGTAACCTTTTTCAATATAGACTTGAACGAGTTCTCCTTCGTTAGCTTAGCTTAGATATCCCCTCCTTAACGATATCGATGCTAACTTTCCCCTCTCCAATGTATACAATTCTACAACTTACGGGCTTAGATCTATACTTTAGGTTCCAAGTTCCCGCAACCCTTAGCAATCTAGCGGGATCTTTAGTTTTCTCATCTCCTCCTAACTTATTTATCAACAAACTCTGCGTTAAATACCATTCTTCTATATCTATTGTCTCCTTTAATATGAAATACAAGTGGTATCCATGTCCGCTATCTATAACGAGCTGCGGTTTCATACCCATTTTCGTCTCTACATTTCTAAGGACCTTCTCAAGAGCGGGCTTATTTATAAAAACTACCTTGTTTTCATGAACTATAAGATCTTCCCTTTCTCTCTTTAAATCTTCCTCAGTTATTTTTCCATCGATCAAAGCCTCGATCAACCTCATTTCTTTATGATAATCTAGATCGCAAAAGAACGTCCTCGCCCATTTCACATCTTCACTCCTTCCTCCTTTCTTGGGCAACCTATACCTTGGAAGAACACCGTAAAATACGTGTTTCTCGTAAAGCCTTAATTTATTCCAGTTTTCATCGATCCATTTCACCGCTTCTTCTACGTCCCTGAAGAACTTCACAATAGGCCATCCTTGCTTCCTATCTAGAGGGATAATCCTTATTTCAAACCAATTTTCTCCTTCATATCCACTCCAGATCATAAAGAGATGTCTAATCGCCTGTTCTCTATCGAACTCTAACTTTTGCATCAATCGCTTCTTTCCTTACACGTTTAATTTTATCGTTTGTCAACAAATATAGAAGACCTTGTTACATTTCTTTTTACGATAACTACTGATAAGAATTTAAGGACACAAAACAAAACCCTTCCTATGGCAAATCCAGGAGCTAAGGCGGGTTTCTTTGCAGGCATAGTATATAGCCTGGTTTTAACCGCTATCTCATTATTCTTCATTCTACAAATGTCGTTTGAGGAATTTGTAGCTTTAATTTCTCCATATGCTTCACTCCAGCCAGAGTTAATGAGAACTATATACCTTATCGTTTTGAACTTATCACCTATAGCGGTATTTATCTACGCTTTAATAGTTAGTACAATTTTCGGAATCATATATGATTGGTTAGCGAAGAAAGTTGGCAAAGAATGGGA
Source organism: uncultured Nitrososphaerales archaeon (assembly GCA_964420525.1). Taxonomy (GTDB): domain Archaea; phylum Thermoproteota; class Nitrososphaeria; order Conexivisphaerales; family CALBHZ01; genus CALBHZ01. The sequence goes on from CAYQTV010000032.1 coordinate 8,002, forward strand.
GTCTCTTCTCGCTATTACAATAGGGGTTATTGTAGCTGTTATTCTAGGACTTACTATAAATTTGCCCGTTTCTAAGACAATCTTTTTGGTAGCAACGACAACTGCCTCTCTTTCGTACTCAATTCCTCTATTTTCTTTGTATAGAAGGTATAGCCTAAAATTCGACCCCTCTTGGATTTCAGCCCTTAATCCTCTGGAAAGAGATGTAATTAGGCTTTTAAACCGTAAAAAGCTCAAATTTCTCGATATAGAGAGTCAATTAAAGCTCAGGAAAGAAGAGTTAAGCAGTATTTTGGATAAACTTATGGAGGAGGAGTACGTCGATATAGATTACGAAAATAGGTATTTCTTAACTGCTAAAGGAAGGCTTTGTGCTAGAAACCTCACTTAGATTTTAACTTAACGGCCGTTCCGTACACCATGATCTCGGCAGCTCCGGCCATAACAGCTGAAGTAGTGAACCTTACGTTAATTACAGCATCAGCTCCTAAGCTCTTCGCTTTTTCAATCATTCTATTTAAAGCAACCTTTCTCGATTCTTCAAGCATCTGCGTATAGTCGGTTAGTTCTCCTCCAACTAGGTGCTTAAAAGTCATTTTAATATCCTTACCCAAATGCTTCGCCTTTATGGATGTCCCCCATACTACGCCCAAAACCTTTTCTATT
>CAYQTV010000033.1:0-8472 GCA_964420525.1 uncultured Nitrososphaerales archaeon
CATTATCTCTAAGGCTTTCAAGGATCCTTTAGATTTCATTTCCTTTTTTAACAACTCCTTTTTCTCAAGCCCTATCCCATGCTCGGCGGAAACGGATCCTCCGTATTTAATCGCTATCTCCGCCATTTCTTCTAAAAGCTTCCACGCTCTCCTCTTCTCATCTTCATCTTCTTCATCATAGAATATGTCCGAATGTATATTACCATCTCCTACGTGACCTCCGATAGGAGCTCTCAATCCAGATTTATCAATCGCCGCTTCTATTTCCCTAATAGCTGGAATGAGCTTTGAAGGTGGAACTACGATGTCCGAAACTAGCACGCGTTCGCTCGGTTTTTTCCTTATTTTCAAGGAAGATGGAAAGGCCGCTCTCCTAGCCAAATACGCTCTCTCCATTTCCTCCGGGGTTTCCGGAATTTTATAAAGTATCAAACCTTCGTTCTCAAGCGCCTCGATCGCTTTATCAACATATCTCCTTAAGGCCTCTTCAGGTCCATCAATGTCTATTAGCAACAAGTTTCTGCCTTTTGCCTCTATAATATCTCCATATACCCTTCTAACGGCATCCAGCAAGCCCTCTCCTAAAAATTCCATCACGAGAGGAGCCAGTTTACTTTCCCTTAACTTAGTTACCGCTTGCATTAAATAGCTTAGATCATCATAGTAAGCTAGTATCCTTGCTATCTTTTCAGGAGCCGGCCATATCTTCAAATAAGCGCTAGTGACGGCAGCTAAAATTCCTTCACTCCCTACAATTAGGGATACTAGATCTAATCCCTGCCTTATTTTAAGCGTTTTACCTCCTACCCTTATTATGTCTCCTCCAGGAAGAACCGCGTTTAGCCCTAAGACCCAGTTTTTAACCTGTCCAAATTTAGCACCTCTCATCCCTCCGCTATTTCCTGCGATACATCCTCCTACGGTCGCTACGGCCGAGCTTGCGGGATCGGGAGGGAACATGTATCCGTATTGAGAGAGGTACGCATTTAGATCGTCTAACCTTACTCCAGCTTCAACGAATACGTAGCTATCTATTACGTTCACTTCGTGTATTTTAACCATATTTGAAAAGGAGATAACCATAGTATTGGGGAAAGCGGGGATGGAGGCTCCGGTTAAGCTAGAACCTCCTCCTCTCAATACTACCGGTATCTCCTTATCGTAAGATAAGGCCATTAACTTGCTAACTTGCTCTTCATTTTCAGGCATAACGACTATAGATGGAAGTTCTCCCTTAAACTCGGATGCATCGTATTTAAAGGGAACTAGCTCCTCAGGGGCAAATAAGACATTATTCCAGCCTACTATTCTAGACGCTTCCTTAACAATTTCCTCTTTCACGACCTAAACCATTGTGCTATATCCTTTTACGTTTTTCTAAAAAGATTATTACACGTGGCATAACGTCGTTACTCTACACCCCTAATATCTCCTTAATTAACGCGGCTCTAATGTACATGCCGTTTTTAGCTTGTTCGAAATACTTCGCTTGCGGCAAATCATCTACATCCGTGCTCAACTCGAAGACCCTAGGTAACGGGTGCATGATGATGGGTATGTGTTTGAACTTCGACAATAGTCCTCTATTTACGTTGTAACTACCCTTTAACCTCTCGTATTCACTTGGATCTTCAAACCTCTCCTTTTGCAACCTAGTTACGTATAGTACGTCGAGCTCTTCCATTACCTTTTCAGGTCTATCTACCTTCTCGTAATCCACTCCCTTTATCTTCTCTAGAACCTCGGGCCTTATTTGAAGCTGCTCCGGAGCTATATAGTATATTTTAATATCCTTAAATTTAGATAATATGTAGGATAGACTGCTTGGCGTTCTTCCATACTTTAAGTCGCCCATAATTCCTATTCTAATTCCATCTATTCTCTTAAGCTCCCTCCATATCGTATATACGTCTAACAAGGCCTGAGTAGGGTGCTCGTTCCATCCATCACCTGCGTTTATAACCGGGGCTTTACATATTTCAGCGGCTTTAGCTGCATTTCCCGGAACCTTTTGTCTTAGGACTATTATATCTGGGTCATAACCGTCTACCATCCTCATAGTATCCTCGAAGCTCTCCCCCTTAGCTATGCTCGCGGCTTCGGCTAAGCCGAAATCGATGACCTGTCCTCCAAGCTTAACCATGGCGAACTGGAAGCTCAGCCTCGTTCTAGTGCTAGGCTCTAGGAAAACGGTAGCTAATATCTTATTCCTCGCATAATCTAAAATGCCTTTTTCCTCTATCTCCTTCCTCAAGGATTCGGCCGCGTCTATTAACCTCTCTACGTCCTCTCTTTCAAATTGTAAAGCCGAAATTATATCCCTTCCTCTTAAATTACTCATTTCTCTCCCTCTCTTTAATTAGTTCAGAAGCCTTCTTTATAGCTCTAACTATATTGACGTAGCCGGTACATCTACACAGGTTTCCCTTGATATATTCCCTAATTTCATCCTCAGTTGGGCTAGGGTTCTCCTTCAGAAGAGCTTTAGCGGTTAGGATGAAGCCTGGAGTGCAGTATCCACATTGAACGGCACCTTCATCTAAGAAGGCTTCTTGAATTACGTCGAGCTTACCGTCCTTAGCTAGCCCCTCTATAGTAACTACGTCTTTGCCATCTACCTCAATAGCCAAGGTTAGACATGATAGAACCGCTTCTCCATTTACCAATACGGTACACGCTCCGCACTCCCCAATTCCACAAGCGTACTTCGTTCCCGTTAAGCACAGCTTTTCTCGAAGAACGTTGAGGAGCAGCTCGTTAGGCTCGACCTCTACCCTCACCTTTCTACCGTTTAAGGTAAATTCAATTAACTTCTTCATTCCTTGCTCGCCTCCCTTATAGCGATACGTAGAGCGTCGTAAGTTAAGACCTTGGAGACTTCCCTTCTATACTCAGCGGTCGATCTAATATCGGTAATTGGCCTTATCTCCTTAGAAACTATTTCTCCGGCTCTTCTCAAGTTCTCATCTGTTACTTCTTTTCCAGTTAGAAATTCCTCCGCTTCCTTCGCTCTCATAGGAGTTGGAGCGACGGCTCCTAAAGCTATTCTACATTCTCCAATCCTTCCATTTTCTAATCGAACCATTACGGCTACGTTTATCTTAGCTATATCCATGCTCGTTCTAGCTATCTTAATAAACGAAGTTCCGCTATTAGGAGGTAGATGTGGTATTTTAATTTCAGCTAAAAGCTCCTTTGACCTCAAAACGGTTTTACCAGGTCCTACAAAGAACTCGTTTATAGGGATACTCCTCTCTCCTTCTACACCGATCGTTTTCAACTCCGCGTTTAGCACCATGAGAGGAGGAGCTGAATCGGCAGCAGGGCTCGCATTGCATAGATTGCCTCCTATAGTTCCCATGTTCCTTATTTGAACCGAGCCTATAGCTCTAACGCCGTAGTATAAAACCGGGAACTTTTCCCTAACTACATCCGATCTCTCTATAGCTCTAAGCTTCGTAACAGCTCCTACGTGAAGCCCATCTTCTCTCTCCTCTATAAAGCTTAACTCGCTTATCCTGTTCAAGCTTACTACGACCTTTGGCTCAACTATCCTCTGCTTCATCTTAACTAGGAGGTCGGTGCCACCAGCTAAGAAGACGACCTCCTCTTCTCTTCTAAGTATCGATAAGAGCTCTTCAATAGAGCTTGGAGCGTAGTAATCGAATGAAACCGGCAAGATCTTAGTATTTACCTTATTAATATCCATTTCGCCCTCCCTCCTTCTCCTTTAAGGCCTTCAGTATCCTTTCAGGAGTAATGGGAAGTTCGTAAAACCTTATGCCTAGAGCGTTGTATATCGCGTTCGCGACCGCTCCAGCTACGGGGTTTAACGCTCCCTCTCCAATCCCCTTAGCTCCGAAGGGGCCTGTTGGTTCGTAAGTTTCAACGAAGAATATCTTGTAATTCTCGTTTTTAGGGAGGTCCGCTGCGGTAGGGATCTTATAGTCCGTTAAGAAGCCCCTATTTAATAGATCGCCAGTTCTGGGATCGTAAACCGTATCCTCTAGAGTAGCCATGCTCCAACCAATTGAGAAGCCTCCGTGTATTTGACCTTCTACGAGGTCGGGGTTAATTATAGTTCCTACGTCCGCTCCAGCTACCACCCTAATAGGCTTAACTATGCCGGTTTCGGTATCTACTTCAACCTCGACGAAGTAGCCGGTAAAGTGTGGAGGGCAACTTGGAGGTCTATAGCTCTCAACTACGGCTATAGTCCCCCAGTTCTTATGTCTAGCGATCATCGCGACCTCTCCGATTGTTAACTCCCTACCTTTGACTCCCTCAACGTAAACTACCCCCTGTTTCCTCTTTTCATCTAATCTAAGCTTTAAAGCATGAGGATAAGCATCTAACAACTTAGCCGCGATCTCAAATAGCTTCTGTTTCGCCTTTCTAGCGACTCTTAAGGCCACACCTCCTCCTGCGTAAATCCCTCTAGAAGCATGGGTACATACATCGTATACCGAAGTTTGCGTATCCGGAATTACGATGTTTACATTTTCGAGAGGGATACAGAGCTCTTCAGCTATGATCTTAGCGTGAGCGTCTAGCGTGCCTCCTCCCTGGTCTATTAAGGCCGTAATGTAGTCTACGGTTCCGTCCTCATTTATCTTAAGAACTGCACCCGTATAATCTACTACGTTTCCGGAGATAGGAGAACCTGCACTTGATGTATGGAACCCTCTACCTAAACCAATTCCTCTCCTAAACCTACCTTTCTGCTCTCCCGGTCTAGGTCTATTTTTCCACCCTATAAGCTCAGCTCCCTTCCTCAGTATTTCCTCAACTCCGCAACTTTGAATAACCGACTTAACCGTCGGTCCCTGTCCCCAAAATACATCTCCCTTACCGACGTAGTTTTTTAGCCTGAATTCTAATGGATCTATTCCTAATTTTTCAGCCATTTCATCCATTAAGGTTTCAACAGCCCAAGTTATCTGAGGATTGCCATATCCCCTAAATGCGCAGGACGGAACTTTATTAGTGTAAACCGCTTTACCTACGTACTTCATGTTTGGAAGCTTGTACAGAGATACCCACCATCCTACTACGCAGCCTAGCAAAGGGTAGGCTTGTATTTGATGGGCTCCTATATCCATTATATTCTCTAATTGGCCGGCTATAAGCTTACCATCTTTAGTAGCTCCGAGCTTCAGCCTAAATATCATTTGGTAAGAGACGTGTTCGTGCATATCTTCCTCTCTCGTATAAACGAGCTTTACGGGCCTTCTCGCTTTAAGAGCTAAAGCAACCGCAATTGGAACTACGATATTAGCTTGTATGCTCGATCCAAACCCTCCTCCTAAAGCTACCTTTTTAACGTTGATTTTACTCATTGGTATTCCAAATATCTCGTGTATTAATATCCTAGTATTGTGGATAGTTTGAGTAGTGCACCATATCGTTACTCCTCCATCTGGCTCGGGTTTGACTACCGCGCACTTGGTTTCGAGTTGAGCATGGTATCTTCTATTCGTTCTAAATTCCCTTTCAATTACTACATCGGCTTCTCGAAAGGCCTTCTCTACGTCTCCTTCAGCGATCTCAAGAGAACAAGCTATGTTATTCTTAACCTCTACCTCTTCATCCCTTAATAGTATCTTTTCATGGAGGAGCGGCTTCCCAGGCTTCATAGATTCGAGAGCATCGAAGGACGGTTCTAGAGGTTCGAACTCGACCTTGATTGCCTCTAAAGCCCTTTGAGCCAGCTCTTCAGTTTCAGCCGCCACCGCTGCAACGGGCTCTCCAACGAATAGGGGCTTATCGGTTAGAACGAGCCAATCCTTGTACGTAGCTTCAGGGGTGCTAACTAACCTAGGGCAAAACCTTACCTTCGGTACGTCCTTATAAGTGATGACTACAGCTCCTAGCTTCTCAGCTTTGCTTACATCTATCTCCTTAACCTTAGCGTGAGGATATGGGCTTTTTAAAACCCTTGCATGAAGCATGCCGGGCAAGGATACATCGGAAGCGTACAGCTCTTGTCCTGTTACCTTAGCTATTCCATCCTTCCTCCTCGTTTTCCTACCGATAATAGAAAAGCTCCTTTGCAGACCCATCGATTAGTGAAAATTCCGTATCATTTAAAAAGCTTTTATCAGAATTATAATTTCAACTAAACGATTAATAAACCGTTCTTGAATTACCTTTTACGATGGGATCTGATCTCTTAGTAAAAGGAGGAACCCTAGTTCTACCTTCCGGGTTAATTGAAGCAGACATCTTAATTAGAGAGGGAAAGATCAAAATTATAGGGAAAGAGTTAGACGTAGGCTACGTTCACAGGATTAACGCACGAGGTAAGTTGGTTTTTCCAGGCGTAATAGACGAACATGTACATATGAGAGAGCCGGGCTTAGAGTACAAGGATGACTTCGCTCATGGAACTAAGGCAGCCGCGGCCGGTGGGGTTACTACCGTGCTGGAAATGCCCAATACCTTGCCTCCGGTAGATTCTAAAGACGTTTTACTGGATAAGGCTAAGCTATTGAAGCCTAAAGCTCATGTAGATTTCGGCCTTTACGGAGTTATACACGATAGTAATGCCGATAAGTTTGAGGAAATGGTTAGAGCGGGGGCTATAGGGTTTAAGATCTTCATGGGCCCTACTACCGGGAATATACCTCCACCGGATGACGGAACGGTTTTTGAAATTCTAAAGAAATCGGCTAAATTGGATGTAACTTTAGCTTTCCATGCCGAAAATATGTCGATGGTAAAGTACTTTACTAAGAAAATGAGGGAGAGTGGGAGGAGAGATCCCCTAGCTCATACTGATTCTAGGCCTCCTATATGCGAAGAAGAAGCCGTTCAAAGACTGATCTTGTTATCTAAGAGAACGGGAGGAAAGGTCCACATCGTACACATGAGCGCAAAGGAGAGCGTTTACCTTTTGAGGAAGGCGAGGAAAGAAGGGTTAAACGTAACTGGAGAAACGAACCCTCAGTACCTTCTCTTAACTAAGAAAGATTACGAGAAGTATGGAGCGTTGATAAAAGTAAATCCTCCAGTAAGGAGCGAAGAAGATCGAGAGGAGCTTTGGAGAGCGGTAAGAGACGGTACTATCAGCGCTTTAGCTTCAGATCACGCGCCGCATTCTAAAGAGGAAAAGGAAGCGGATATCTGGGAAGCTGCTTCTGGATTTATAGGAGTTCAAACGCTCTTTCCGTTAATGTTAGATGCAGCATTAAAGGGTAGGATAGAGCTAAGTAAGTTATCTTACCTCTTATCTGAAGGACCTGCAAAGCTCTTCGGGCTATACCCTAAGAAGGGAGCTATTAGTATTGGAAGCGATGGCGATTTAGTCGTAGTAGATCCTAAGTCTGAGTGGGTGATAAGGGAGGAAGATATCTATTCTAAGAATCCAGTATCACCTTTCATAGGATGGAAACTTAAGGGGAGGGTACTGTACACTATTTTAAGAGGAGAGGTGATAGCGGAAGAGGGAAGGGTGCTGGAAGAAACGAAGGGAGAATGGATTAAAAGGCAGTACGTAGTTCAAACAAATACTTCATGAGACACGTTCAGCTAAGTGTCGTAAGCGATGCTTTAGCACACGATATGTGTTCCAGTCCTTCCTTCTACAGCGTCTACCGCTTTATCTAAGGCCGTAATTATAGCTCTCTTCTTCTCTCCTCTCTTCAACCCCCATTCTAAGAACCTTATACATGCCAACACTTTGGGGCCCATGCTTCCAGCTAAGAAATGTCCCTCTTCTAGATATTTTTTAGCCTCCTCCAAGGTCATTTTGTCGATGGGTCTTTGATTTGGTTTACCATAATTGAGATAGGCTTTTTCCACATCGGTTAATATCAAGAAGATGTCTGGGTTAATGACTTCAGCTAACCTCTCTCCAGCTTTATCCTTATCGATTACCGCTTCTATTCCTTCATAAGTTCCGTCTTCCCTTTGTATTACCGGAATGCCTCCTCCACCACTTGCTATAACTATGATTCCAGCATCCACCATCCTCTTTATAGCCTCAGCATCTACTATCCTAATGGGATCTGGAGACGGCACTACTCGTCTATACACCTTTCCTTCTCCAGGTTTTACTTTCTTAATTATCCAGTTTGGCTTCTTCACTTCTTCAGCTTCTTCTTTTGTGTAAAATGGACCTACGGGTTTGCTCGGATCTTTGAAATCGGGATCGTTTTCATCAACGAGAACTTGAGTAACTACGGTTGCTACGGGTATGTTTATCCCTTCCTTTATAAGGTAGTTCGTTAACGTTTGCTGTATCATGTATCCGACCTGTCCTTGAGTCATCGCGTTGACGATATCTAAGGGCTGAGGAGGTATTCCCATAGATATTCCGGTTTCCTGCTGAATTAAAAGGGCGCCGGCCTGTGGCCCATTTCCATGTGTTATAACTAGTTGATGACCTCTCTTGACAAGTTCGAGAAGGTGTTTACATGCTATCCTCACGTTCTTAAACTGTTCTTCATAGGTCCCTTTTTCGTGCGCCTG
>CAYQTV010000034.1:0-8465 GCA_964420525.1 uncultured Nitrososphaerales archaeon
TTCTATCCAATCTCCTAAGTCTATGCGATAGTAACATTTGTACGGAGCTTTAGAAGTTACCGTCCAGTTAAATGTATGCACCCCTGAAATTACCGTCCAGTTCTTATCTTTGAAGGTTATCTTTGGAGGAGTCGTTTCATTTCTAACGAAGGATGCGGTAATTATCACTTTAGGTTTTGCTTCCTCCTCTACCGAGTTAGAGGTTAGGTGTAAAACTAAGGTATACAGGAAGTTCGTTCTAGCGGATATCTTTATCGTAGAAGGCTCGGGAGGGTAAAAGCCTCCACTGCCCAGACCTGCAGGACCCATCCAATCCGTGCTCGGCCACCCGAACACCTCCATTAACCCTCCCGAAAAAACGTTAGAAGTTAATAGCCTTCCGTAGCCATCGAATACGAAAGCCGAGATGCCGTTCCATTCTCCCTTCCACGTAACGTTAAGGGAAAGAGCGTTTAAGTTCTTTCTCGTCAATATCCTAATTGGATACCAATCCCCGGATTCGTATCTCCAAGATGCATCAGGAGGTATATTCAAATTCGATAGCTCGAGAACCTTAACTTTATCGAATCCGTCAATCGTTACCATAGTTTGATAGGAGTAAGGAATCCATACCTCATCTCTATCGGTATAGATCCTTATGAAGCCCTCGTAAATTCCGGGTTCTTCCGGAGCCGTGACCTTTACCTTAATTCTATTCCCATCGATCCTTAACTTTACGTTTTCATCTCTAACGAACTTCAAGCCCTCAACCTTTATTTCAAAGGGTATTTCGGTTACGTTTCCATGCAGCTCTCCCGTCCAGTAATTGGCCATTTTAGGCGTCTCGTAAACCCCTATAAGTAGCTTAACGTTCCTCCGCTTTAGATCTAGTCTTTGAACGTTCGTCCATCCCGCAGCGAACGAAATCAATTTCGTTTCATTATACCATATCTTTCCGTCCTTGTTCGCATCTTCCCACTCATACAGATATAAGCTCAACCTGCTTAACGCATCGAAGTAAACGTAGCTTTTATTCAAGTTGTAAAAGTAGCTTCTAGGATAAGCCAACGTTATCCTAATTCTATCGAAATCGCTAACGTTGACTATTTCATCCAAAGGAATGTATAGCGGCCTCCATCCTCCGCTTTCTCCCAAGATCGGATCGTAAGCGTTTATTACGCTTACGTTTTCGTAAATCCCAATCTCGTATCTCTTAACCTTAATAGCCTCCGCGTTAAAGCTTGAGCTCCCTTCAACGAATAAATCCTTCTCGAAACTCCTGCCAGGCGGCATGAAGGGGAATTGAAGATAGGTTACTTTAACTGGAGGCAACGGTCCTATGTTTAACGTGATATTTAACCTCTCAAAGGTATATTCATATAATACCCTATACGTTTCGGGATCTATAAGTGAGTAAACTACTAAGTTCCATCCTTTAGTTGCTCCAAGAACCGCCTTTGTAAAGTTAATTAATCCGCTTCCCTGTTCGCTAGGGCTAAACCCTAAGCTATCGGTTGAAGCTACTAAATAAGTCTTCAGAGTAGCCGGATCCACCTGAACCCCTCTCTCCTTCAATCCTTGTAGAACGAGCGCTGCACATCCAGCTACTATAGGAGCCGACATGCTAGTGCCTCCAAATAAACTGTAAGCTTGTGATCCGTGAGCTCTTAGGGTTACAGGAGCTAATGAGAGGCCATACATTCCGGGAGCGACGAGCTCGGGCTTTGGAGTACCGCTTAAGGTAGGACCTCTAGCGCTCCAAGGAGCGATATCATCATAGTAATATGACGTAGATCCAAACCTAGCTTGAGGACCCTTAGACCATATAACTTCAGGTTTTACTAGAGTCCAGTCCATACAAGTAGATGCTCCTACGGTCAAGGCGAACATGGAGGAGCCTGGAGGAGTTATAGTCCCTCTACCAGGTCCTCCATTTCCAGCGGATACTACCATCAACATCCCAGGATATTCCTTATCTAGGCTTCCTGGAACGCTCATTAAATCGGTTAGCATGCTTAAGATATCCCTGCCAGGCAGACCCTCTAAGTAGGGCCAATCTGATATACCGAAGCTATTGACTACTATATCAGCTCTAGTACTCCCTCTATAGCTCCAGCTTCCATTATAGTCCATTCCAGCTAGCCAGAACCAAGCGTACAGTACGTCGCTAACCCATAGAGCTTTAACAGCTACTATTTTAGATCCAGGAGCTACCCCAGTTATTTGGAGGCCTTCCTCCTTCGTTACGTTGTAAGCTACAACCCCCTTAGAAGCTATTAACCCGGCTACCGCCGTACCGTGACCATATAGATCGTACATAACTGTGAAGTAAGTACCATTGTAGTCTATCGGATCTAATGGAACGCCGTAAGAAGGCCCTAAATCCGTTCTCTTCAACCTTTTCTTTACAGCTCCCCATACATCTAATACGTACGCCCCTAAAACTCCAGCCGTTATATCGGGATAACCATCTCCATCGAAATCTCTTGCGATAATCTCACTTCCATCTCCTAACCTATGAGGGTTTTCATCGTAAAAATTATAATCTGGTTTCTCCACCTCTTTATCCTTTAAAAAGTTAATGTACTCCTTGTATACTGTTGAAAGATCAACGTAAATGGTTTCGTAAAATCCCTCTTTCCTATCGTCTACGATGAGAACTGGAAATAAGAATAGAGCGATAACCTCCTCTCCTTTGTAATATATAGGCTGAATCTCCGCTAAAACCCCAAATCTATACTCTCCGCTCTTCGATAAAATGAACTCCGAGGTACTATTACCTATCTTCCAAGTCCCATCAACCGTTACATTAAAGAAGAGATCTCCGTAATATGGGAAAAGCGGATTGTAAACCTTAATTTCATATTCCTCTCCAAAATCTATGTAGACTCCATCCTCCCTTACGAAAACGTAAGGGTACGATGTAGATGTCAAGTTCCCAATCTTACCGTTTACTATATTGGCTTTAACAACAACGTTCGTTATCGCGATGCCCTGTCCATCTGCATCCAACATTAACGGAAGGCCGTTCTCCCTAGCCAACGCGTCAATTAAATCCGGATGCGAGAAATCGACGCCTGTATCAACTACGCCAATTCTTACTCCTTCTCCGGTTAAATTAGTTAAAGACCTAGCGTAAACGTACCTTTTAACGAAGGTCTGTTGAACGCTATGGAAGCTTAAAGGCCTATCGTAGAAGAGGACGTTTAAGTTATTTCTCGCCTTTCCATCTAAGACAACGCCAGCTAGGTATCCTCCTCCAAATTTAAAGGCGAAATATGATTTCCCTTCTATCTCATCTAAGCTTTCAACGTAGACTATAGCTTTGAGAGGAGGGCTACGTACTTGATGGAAATCGTTTAACGTAATTCTGTCTGGAGAGATAATTACTAAGCCATAATTAGGAGCTACTTCGTTTAGATAAGGTGGAGGTAATACCGAAATCAGCAATATTGCTAGTAGAGCCAGCTTCACATCTCTACATTAGAGTAAAGGGTTTATACGTCTTGCTTTTAAATAAAGTTAAATTGTAGAAAATGGAAACGCATAGCGATGAATTTGGATAAGCTGGATATGATGATCCTTAATGAATTATTATCTGACTCTAGATTATCTTATAGAAAGCTCGCTGAAAAGCTCAACGTGGCTGTGGGAACGGTTCAAGCTAGGATAAAGAAAATGGAGAAGGAGGGGATAATTAAAGGGTACACCGTAGTCCTCGATCATGAAAGGCTCGGTTACCAACTAACTTCCATTACAGAAGTTATAGTTTCGAAAGGAAAGCTCATAGATACCGAAAAGGAGATAGCGAGAATGAGGAACGTTCTAGCGGTTTACGATGTTACGGGAGATGCTGATATAATAGTCGTAGCGAAGTTTAAAAGTAGGGAAGAGCTCAGCAAATTCACTAAAACCCTTTTATCGTTGCCCTATGTTGAAAGAACTAAGACGTACGTTGTTCTAACCACTATTAAGGAGGATTTTAGAATGCCTTAATTACTTCCCTTCCTAACCTAATAGTATGGAGGATATTAAGTTCTTACTAGATTTAATATCCATAAGAACCGAATGTACGACCAAAGAAGGATATGAAGAGGCAGCTAGCCTCATTAAGGAGAAGTTGAGCGATATGGGATTATCGGTTAAAATTTACGACGGAGAGGAGGTAGCTAAAGATGGTAAACCCAGGCCTAACGTCGTAGCTAAATTAGACCTTAAAGCCGATAAAACCATTTTACTCAACGCTCATTACGATGTAGTGCCGGCTGGAAAGGGATGGTCGAAAGATCCCTTCAAGCCAATAATTGAGGAAAATGTAGTGTATGGAAGGGGGGCAAGCGATGATAAGTCTGGAATTACGGCTATCATATGGGCTATCGATGAGCTAGGGGAGAAAGCGAAGAGGAACGTAATATTGGCCTTTACATGCGATGAGGAAGTTGGGGGAAGAGCCGGCTTAGGATACCTGATGAGGGAGGTAGGTATAAGAGCAGATGAGGCCTTAATCGTAGATGGAGGCTTCGATGCTATATACGTAGGAGCGAGCGGAATCGTAGCGGGAAAGATAGGGGTAAAAGGGGTACAAGGGCACGCAGGATATCCCCATCTCGCTAAAAATCCAATATATCCGTTAGCTAAAGCGATCGTCAAGCTTGAAGAATACTCTAGGTTAAGGGAGAAAAAGCTTTCAAAACTGAAATCTCCTCCCGGATCTCCTCATCCGTACGTTTGGGGAAGGTTCAGCGTAACGATGCTGAGGGCTGGGGAAAAGTCGAACGTAATACCGGGAGAAGCTGAAGCTACCTTCGACTTAAGGCTTATACCTGAAGAAGATGTAAATGAAGCGATCGAAGATCTGAAAAATTACTTAACTGAGGTGAGTAATGAAATAGGTTGGAAAGTAGAGCTCTTAAAATACGAAGGAGGCGGGAATTACTACACCGAGATAACTCATCCCTTCGTTGTAGGCTTTTCTAAGGCCGTAGAAAGAGTAGTTGGGAAGAGACTAGAGTACGCTGCTGAATTAGGCGGGAACGATGGAAGATATACGAAGGAAAAGGGCATACCTACCCTAGTATTTGGTCCTATAGCTAGAGATAGCAGATTTCACGGCGTGGACGAATTCGTTAGAATTAAGGACGTTAGGATGGTGAAGGAGGTAATCCTAAGATACTTGAAGGAAGAGGCTATATGAACATCCTGTAGCTTTAAGAGCTCAGCCTCATATTTGAACGAGCTATAGTAGTAAATCCTTAACTACAATATCCAGTACGAAGCTTAAGGAGATAATCAAGGCCGTAATAGCGTATAGCTTGAGATGTTTAGCCATCGTAGGTATGAGAGCATAAGCGTTCTCGAAGTTCTCTTTTATACCCTTGGCTACCTTGGGAGCCCAGATCACGGTAATCAATGAAGCCAGACAATAGATCGGAAGTAGACCGATAAATGAACCTATAACGATCGAAACGTAGACTAAAGCGATTAAAGCGTAATATCCCTTAACGATCGCCTCCTTCTTTAACCTCACAATTAGAGTTCTCTTTCCAGCTTTAGCATCCCACGGCCTATCCGGTATTTCATTAACATATAATATCAACATAATTAAAATTCCAATTGGAATGGATAGGTATAGAGCTTCTAGGGTAAATCTTTGCGCTTGAACGAAATACGACCCTAAGACCAGGGTAGGTCCAAAGCCTAAGAAAATGGCGATCTCCCCTAGACCTCTATAAGCTAGCTTAAACGGTGGAGCGGTATAGAAGAAGCTTAAGAAAAAACCCAAGAGCGTTAAGGATATTATTGGGATGAAACCTCTCGTGAGCGCCAAGTAGAGTCCTATACCTATCCCAATAAGGTAGCATATGGAAAAGAGTAGCTTCATCCCTCTTTCCGTGATTAAGCCTTCGACTAGTACTCTAGATCCTCCGCTAAACGGAGTAGGGGTTAAGTTTACCTTATCGGCTCCTAGCTTGAAATCGAATACATCGTTAGCTGCATTTAAGCCGAAATGAATTAATGAAACGCCTAATAACGTCAAGATGTATAAAAGGGGATCGAAGAGCCCCTCCCTTGCTGCTTCTAGAGCTCCTAAGGTTACTGGAAAGAAGGTAGCGATTAAGAAGGGAAGTCTAACGGCTCTGATAAACAGGTAGAGCCTAGGTACTTCCTTAGACGTCAAGTCAAGCATCTTTCCCTTAACTCCGTTTAAAACCTTTACGTTCTCTTGAAAAGTTTATATCAAATAGAATAGCGATCATTTAAGGGTTGGTGAGAAATGGACGACTTCTCAGCTTTCTTTAACTTAATCTGGTTTTGGCTCATCGTAATCCTCGTAATCCAACCATGGCTGCAGAAGCACATGCTTCATTCGCAAAGAAGAGGAGTTCTTGAGAGAATAGCGAAGAAGAGGAAGTCGGCCGTAATTACCCTAATACATAGGCAGGAAACGGTCTCCTTCTTCGGAATCCCCATTACTAGATACATTGATATCGAAGATAGCGAAGACGTTTTAAGGGCTATTAGGAATACGCCAGAAGGAACTCCTATAGATCTAATAATACATACACCTGGAGGCATAGCTTTAGCCGCTTCTCAGATAGCTATGGCGTTAAAATCCCATAAGGGAAAGAAGACCGTAATTATACCGCACTACGCAATGAGCGGCGGTACCTTAATAGCTTTAGCCGCTGATGAAATATTAATGGATCCCCACGCGGTAATAGGACCCGTAGATCCTCAGCTTAGCGATCCAAGCGGTACCTATCCAGCTGCTACCTTATTAAAAGTGCTCGAGAAGAAAAACGTGAACGACTTAGATGATAAGACGTTAGTAATGGCTGAGGAGGCTAGAAAGGCCATTAAACAGATGGAGGATTTCGTGCGCAAGCTATTAGAGGATTCTCTGCCTAAAGAAAAGATAGAGGAGGTATTGGATGAACTCGTAAGAGGAAAATACACCCATGATCACGGAATATTCCCTGAAGAAGCTCAGAGGCTTCTACCTGGAAAAGTTAAGATAGGCTTACCTGAGGAGGTCTACGAGCTAATGGCCCTATACAAGATGGAGGCGAGGCCTAGAAGGCCGGGTGTAGAGTACGTACCAGTAATACCTAGCCACCCAATTCCCAGTAAGACTAGGTAGCGTAATCCAATTTTTTAAGCTCTACTATCTCCTACTGTTTTAACGAGCATCTCAAAACCCTTCAATTTGTATGAATAACACATATCGGTTATTTTTAAACTCGTAATGAAAAAACTATCAACTTAATCCTTAAGCTCATCAATAATATTACCGATGGGAAGGCACTTAAGAGACATCATTAATTTTCAAACCTCTAGTAAGTTACCTCGCATTTTAACGTAAGTGATCCCATTTACTTAACTCCAAATAAAGTCAGGAATAATGGTAAATCTCTCAGTTCTCCTTCGTACAATAGTACCCTTCCTAACTTTGTCGTGTTCTGGATAGCTGAAGCTACCCTCTTTCCTATCGCTATAGCCCACAGGTTCTCCGTTTCCAAGCTCTCCTCAATTCTATTCCAAGCTTCAACTTCCTCTAGAGATGTAAAGACTATATACCTAACTCCCTTAATCAGCGCATCAGAGACATCCCTAAAAGACTCTTCATTTATTACTCTCGTATATATGGGGAAAACTCTCGCCTTATCTCTATTTACCTTATCCTCTACTTCTAAGGCGATTTTATCCGAGCACCAGATGGCATAGGGTCTTTCTAATTTGGATATAAACTGTAAGATTTCTCTATCTTCGACTATCTCTACATCTTTAATTCCTTCTTTTCTCAACCTCTCCTCAACTAATCGATTAATAGCTATAGCGCCTCTGCTAATTACCCTCTTGTAATCCCTTAAGCTTTTAAAGGCTATATTTACCGCCGATACGCTGTAATAGATGTTCCTCTCAGGCCTAAATCCTCTATCGATCTCCTTTTTAACATCCTCTATCCCTATCTCTAGGTCTTCTACGATCGGAACCATTCCTAGCTCTTTAACTTCCCTTACTAAGCTCTCCCCCTCTCTACTTAATAAGATCGCCTTCATCGAACTTAATTAGCTAACCTGTTTCTTAGACCATTCCTCAATGATATCGTATCCAAAGAAGGCCTTAAACTTCTCCCTACCTTCCTTCGTCATTCTCAAGGGGGTCCATGGAGGATCCCATACTAGATCGACATCTACGCTATTTACCCCCTTTACATCCATTATAGCGCTTTTCACGCTATTAACTATCATGTAAGCTATTGGGCAACCTCTAGCCGTTAACGTCATCTTAACCTTAACGTTACCCCCTTCATCTACATTTAAGTCGTAAATAAGCCCTAAGTTCCAAACGTCTATAGGTATCTCTGGATCGTAGACGTTCTTCAACTTTTCGATTATCCTCTCCTTCAAATCATCGCTCATTTCAACACCGCTATTACTTCGTTTAACACGTCTTTAACCTTTTTGCCGGAAACGCTAACGTGC
>CAYQTV010000035.1:0-686 GCA_964420525.1 uncultured Nitrososphaerales archaeon
GTTCTGTTTTCACATCCAGCGGACTTCACCCCGGTCTGTACTACCGAATTCGTAGCTTTTCAAAAGAGATATGGAGAGTTCAAAAAGCTCAACTGCGAACTAATAGGGTTAAGCATAGATCAGGTCTTCAGCCATATAAAGTGGGTAGAGTGGATTAAGGAAAAGCTAGGTATAGAAATAGAATTTCCCATAATTGCGGACGATAGAGGTCAAATAGCTACGTTGTTCGGAATGATACACCCAAGCAAGGGCTCTAATACCGTTAGAGCCGTGTTCATCATCGATCCTAACGGGGTAGTCCGAGCCATGCTCTACTATCCTCAAGAAGTTGGAAGGAACATGGATGAAATACTTAGGATGGTTAAAGCGCTACAGATATCGGATAACAATAAGGTCGCTATACCCGCTAATTGGCCGAACAACGAGCTCATAGGGGATAAGGTAATAATTCCTCCTGCAACTGATGAAAAAACGGCTAAGGAAAGGCTCGAGAAAGCTAAAGCTAAAGAAATAGAATGCCTCGATTGGTGGTTCTGCTACAAGGAGCTGAGGTGACTGCATGGAAGAGACAATTAAAAACCTCGTTAAAGCCTTTATTGGAGAAAGTCAAGCGAGGAATAGGTATACGTTTTACGCTAAGATCGCGAGAAAAGAAGGTTATGAACAAATAGCCGAGATCTTCTCGA
>CAYQTV010000035.1:696-8364 GCA_964420525.1 uncultured Nitrososphaerales archaeon
AACCGCGGAGAGCGAGAAGGAACACGCAAGTACTTTATTTAGGCTCATTAACGAATTGAGGAAAGAGGGAGGAGAAGAGGTTAACGAAATTAAAGTAGAGGTTAGCGCTCCACTAGTGCTAGGCAACACGGTAGATAACCTAAAGGCCGCGATAGCTGGAGAAAACTATGAGTATACGAAGATGTATCCCGAATTTGCGGATGTAGCTGAAAAAGAGGGATATCCTAAGATAGCGGCTAAGTTAAGAGCGATCGCAAAAGCCGAAGAACATCACGAGGAAAGGTTCAAGAAGCTACTGAAGGAAGTGGAAGCCGGTACCGTGTTTAAGAAGGATGAAGAGGTATGGTGGGTATGTAGAGAATGCGGATACGTTCACTACGGAAGGGAGCCTCCAGAAAAATGTCCATCTTGTGGTCACTCTAAGAGCTTCTTCCAGCTTAAATGCGAAGAGTACTAGATGGTGAAATGGTCGTTAGGGAATTAAGCCTAGCGTTTACTATGCAGGAGCTATTGTTCAATTCGTACCTTAATTTTTAAAACTTGATCTCCATTCCAGTAGCTAAGGGCTTAAAGTTCTCTCTAAACTCCTTATATAACTTGTACTGCGCCTTAAAGCCCGTACAATGTCCAGCGTATATCCTTTCGACCTTCATCTCCTTAAGCTTCTTTGTGGTTTTCGATAACCTTTCCTCAGATGCCTTTATTAAGTGAAGCCCTCCAATTATGCCCAATATCCTGTCCCTCTTCGTAATTCGTTTAGCATGTTCTAGTATATTTATTATACCGGCGTGGCTGCATCCCGCTATAACCAGTATACCATCCTCTATTTCTATAACCAAGGACATATCATCCAACATTTCATCTTTGATCCATTTGCCGTTTTTTATTGTAAAGGCTTCAACGCCTACGTCTTCGAAATCTGTAATTCTCGGAACTTCTCCAGTAGACCATATTCCTTTCGCTATTTCAAAGGGATGATTAACTAAAACTAGCTTTCCTCCGTTCCTTTCAATTTCCTCCTTATTAACGTTTGAGGGAACCCCAATGTACTTTACACTAGGCCTTTTAACGTAACAAGGCCTAAATAGGTCCGGATGAGCTATTACGGGAACCTCCTTTTTTACGGCTTTTAGAATATCGATAAGCCCCTCCGTATGATCATAATGACAATGAGTAAGGAAGATGATGTCTACCCTACCTAAATCTATACCGAGCTCTTTAGCGTTATCTACAACTACTTTTCCGTAGATCCCCGTATCTAGCAATATGTTTACCGAACCCTCTTTCCTTTGAACTTCAATGAAATAGGAAACTCCGTGTTGAGCTAATAAACGAGAAGGAAATAAAACACTGTCATCGGCGAGAACGCTTACCTTTACCGACATATGTTGCTTAAGCTGAATAGGATATATAATAAAATTTCTACTCGACTAGTGAATCTGCATACTCAACCCTTTTATACTTCTCTCTCTTCTCAGGAGGGAAAGTAGCATCTATACCTACTTTGTTTACCATTCCTCCATTGCTAGCTGGATCGGCTACATGTCCGAAAGTTTTAGGAACAACTATGATATCCTCGTCTCCTCCGCTTCTAGTTGCTAATGCCCATAACACCTCCCTCTCATCTCTAATGTTAATATCCTCATCTACCACGATAGCGTACTTAACAACGGGGTGAGCAGATAAGGCGGATAATAAGGCATTTCTCGCTTCTTTTACACTATCCCTTTTTATGGATAAGATAGCGATAAATCCGCAGGCGAAGGGAGGGAGATATACGTCTATAACTCCCGGAACCGCTTTTTTCAAGGAATCATATATAAATGCTTCCCTCGTTATATTGCTTAGCAATAGGTGTTCTTGAGATCCTCCTACAATAGTTCTGTAGAAAGCATCCTCTTTTCTGTATACCCTCGCGACTTCTACTACTGGCATTAACTGAGGAGGGCTGTAGTACCCAGTGAACTCCGCAAACGGCCCTTCAACCTCTAAATTCCACATATTCAATACCCCTTCAATAACGATTTGAGATCTAGCGGGAACTTCGCACTCTACTTCATTGCATTTCACCACTTCTACGGGCTTGCCCTGTAGAGCACCTGCTAACTCTAGCTTATCGTATCCTAAACCCCTAACGGCCGCAGCGAACTCTACGGCAGGAGGAGCTCCTATTACTATAGCAACGTCGAGCTTTCTCTTCCCCTTAGCTATCTCTCTTATCCTCCTATCCGGCTCTATCCTAACTACGAGCTTATTAGGCCCCTTGACTTGAAATCTAGCAAACTGCAAAGCCCTCATTTTTCCTTCTTTGGCCGTTAAAATTCCGGTAATATACCTCCCAGCATCGTAAATTGAATGTAAGAGTATGGGCAGATTGTCGATGGATTTCTCTTCGATATCTCCGAACCTCCCTTTCCTCACCTTAACTGGCTTAAGCTGTTCTCTAAAGGCCTTTAGGAAGAAATCATGAACGTTCTTAATATCTACGCCTAGCGCAACGCAAACCCTTTCCATCTCGCTATACAAATTGGTAACTACAGGTATTCTGTATCCCTTCACTGATTCGAAAAGTAAAGCTCCTCCTCTCCTTCTTTCAGATTTAACCGCTATACTCGCTAACTCGTAATTTACGTCCACCTGTTTCGTAATCCTCTGCAACATGTTTTTCTCTTCAAGCACTTCAACAAATTCGTTTAAATCGAGAGCCGCTATCATGTATATACACCCTACTAACTACATGTTGAAGTATGCATTCATTATATCGCTCATTCTTTTTAACTATTTCTCTAATAACCTTAGTGTAATTTTCCCTTGTAGCTTAAAAAGCGAAATTTATGTGTTTTTAAGACGAAATTCCAATGAAAATATATAACGCAATTAATAAATACCCGTTTATTGTAACTTCTCAAGCAAATAGTTGACGTACTCGATTATAGGATTAAAGGAAGGGCTACTCGGAGTAGGTGTAGTGAGCGGCTCAATAGCGGTTGGAAATAGAGTTCCTTGGGCAAGGCCTGGAGTAGGAGGCGTTATAACTCAAGCTTACACGAATCCCGCTTTAGGTCCTATGATCTTATCCTTTCTTGAAGAAGGATATAGCGCAAGAAGGGCTTTAAGCATGGCCATATCTCTAGATCACGGCAGGGTATATAGACAAGTAGCCGTGATGAGCTATTCTGGGGAAAAGGCGGTATTTACCGGGGAAAGCGTTCCAAAGCCAAGAAAAGGGCTTGTAGGGAAGAACTGCATATGTATTGGTAATTTACTGGCTAGCGAAGGCGTAGTTGATGAAATGTTTAAAGGATTTGAGGAAGCCGAGGAAAAGGTGCTTCCACACGCTATTTTAAACGCTTTAAGGAGGGGCCATAGAGCTGGAGGAGATAGTAGGGGAGATAAAAGCGGAGCGCTTATCGTCGTAGACGACAAATCCGTGATTTTAAGTGTAAAGATCGATTATAGCGAAGAGCCCGTTAATGAGCTACATAGGAAAGTGGAATCTCTGTATAGCCCTCCCTAACTACTGCTTGAGAATAATCGGAATAGCTAAGCTCCCTCTACTTAACACTATTTCTACGTGTTGTTGAACTTTTTACAAGCCTCGTCAAACATTTCAATTGTAAATCTAGTAGGGTCTCTTCAGGAGGTCTCTCGAAAGGTTTTCTAGCAGCACTTCTTCAAGAACGTCTTCTTGTGGAGGAAATATTACGTTTTTAAGCATAATAAGTGAAAATTCCTCCGAATTTTGTACCTAATTCCTCTTAATTTACTCACTTTAATCGGTTTTTCATTAAAACATTACGTTATTAAAACTCTTATATTTAATCGGGTGTTTCGCCTTCTTTAAGTATAAATACATGGTTAATAAACTAACATATGCAATGGTGTTTATAGAAAAGTACGAATTCGGAAGGATCTTGATCGACGGTAGATGGTATACAACGGACGTAATAATCTATCCGGATAGGGTAAGGGAGGGATGGTGGAGAAAGTACGGCCACCGCCTCCTCCCGGAGGATTTAGAGGAGGTGGTGGAATACAAGCCCGAAATACTGGTAATCGGAAATGGACACGATGGAGTAATGGAAGTACCAAGGGAAACGCTGGAGTACATAGAATCCAAGGGAATTAAGCCCATAGTTCAGAGAACTGGGGAAGCTTGTAAAACGTTTAACGAATTAATTAAGAGCGGTAAGAAAGCGGTAGCCGCTTTCCACCTCACCTGTTAGACTCCTTATCCCTAAACTCTTTTTTAATTAACTCGATGATCATCTGGGTTGTATTCGCCGACGTAATATCCCTAATGCACATCGTTCCATAGTCCTTTGTAATTAAAATTCCCTTGACGTCTTCGGGCATTATGATCTTAGCCGTTTCATTTAAATTGTCAAGCCACGCATCGAACTTCCTCCTCGATTCAAATACGCGATCTTCCATCAAGCCTAATTAACCTAAAACTCCTTTAAAACCTTAATCTCCTCGGTAGCGCCTAAATAGTGAGATAAGGCCTAAGCTTACATAATAAGCTAGGCCGAAAAAGCCCATGTATACGCACACGTCGTATATGAAGGAAGTCAAGCTCGGGTTGTATAGCGGGGTTTATCATTAACGGGTAAAACGGCTTGATATCGGTGTAAAGCGGAGTATCCAGCAATACGTGGATAACCGTTCCTAAAGCACCTGCTGAAAGGTAGCCCTTTAAGCCTATAGTATCGCTAGGCGTCAGCAGTAAAAGCTTGAGAACGGGTCTTAAAACGTCCTCAAACTTAAACGTGATATATCCTAAGGCCAATCCTAGGATCGTTGCGAACAAAAAAGTGTGTAGATATCCGTGGAGAGGATATCTAAGGTTGAGAGCTGAAACTAGGAATGGCTCGATATCTACTATTAAGTTAGCGATTATGAAGGTAGGTGCATGCATATACCTCTTTAAGGGAAGGCCTAAAGCTAACGCCGGCCCTAAGTGGAAGGGGGTAAAGGGCATTTTTAATCACGTAGATAAGGGATATCAGATGTTGGTCGTTTAATCATTGAAATCATAGCGGCTGACCTTTCATCATCTCTTTTCACTATAAGTGGAATTGCGATTTAAGCTTTTCTTAAGCAATCGATAAAAACGTGAACGGAGGAATTTAAGGATATGAAGAAAGCCTGGATCGTAGTACTAGCCTTAGCCGTTTTAGTTTCGATAAGCGGGTGGGCGATAATAAATACCGAATCCTCCTTAAGAAATCAACTTCACGATTTAAGGAAAAGCTACGATGAGTTGAGATCTAGATATGAAGAGCTGCAAAGCAAGTACTTAGCTCTTAGTAAAACGTATAGCGAGCTACAAAGGACCTTACAGGAAAACCTCAGCTCTCTCCTCGAGAAGTACTCGATATTAAAGGAGGAGAACGAAAAGCTGAAGAGGGAAGTTAAATACGAAATCTCCGTTTTAATAGATAGGGATTACTATTCGTCTTTAATAAGCGATTTCAAGAAAGCGAACGAATCGATCTTAGTAGCTATGTACCTAATGGTATACGATCCAGACGATCCCCTCGATTGGGCTAACGATCTAATTAGAGAATTGATAAACGCTAGGGAAAGAGGAGTTAACGTAACTGTTGTCATCGAATATAGAACATATACAGGATATATGGATAGCAATTTAGAAGAATACAACTACCTTTCAGCAAACGGCGTTAACGTTAAGCTAGATGAGGAGAGCGATACCGATCACATGAAGCTAGTGATAATAGACGATAAGATCGTATACATCGGCTCTCATAACTGGAGCGAATCCGCTTTATACTACAATCACGAGACATCGGTTAAGATAGTGAGCGAGGAGATAGCCGAGATATTTAAGGAATACTTCAAGAACATCTAAAGTAGCTTATTACGAATGCTTCCCAACCTCGCTGAAATCTCCTCTATATTCTTAATAATTTCTACTCTAAGCTCCTTAGCTAGCTTCTCTACCTTGTCGTCTAAGTTCTCTTCTACAATTAACAACCCTTTACGATTGGTATCGTATAGCTTCATGTAGAACTCTAGTAATTTCAGCTCATTTACTTCAGAAGGTATATCGACCAATACGGCCCCATCTTCTAGAACAACCTCAAGATCGAATTTATGATAAACCCCGGACTCTCCCTTAATTGATACCTCCTCCTTTACGCTAAATCCTCTAGATTTAAGCTCCTCTATTACCTTACTTTTAGCCAGTTCAAACCACCTCCTGAGGGATTAAAGACGGACCTTAACTTACTACCTTTAAATGCCTTGTAGCTCTACCTACCCTAAGACCCTAGCTCCTATATATCTCCTACGGATCTCCGCTAAAAAGTACAAAATATGTATTTTTAACTGAACCAAGCCTCCTATATCTAAGAAGAATAACGATGTTAGAGCACTATCGCTAAGATGAACGCGGCTACGGCGATCCCTAGGGCTACAATAGCAATTAACTGGTAAATTCTATCCTTGAAATAGTATTTCTTCATCTCTTCGTCTTTCATAGCTCTAAATTCCTGTAGCTCCTCCATCTGCTTCTTAACTTCACCTTCCAATGTCTGAATTCTTTGAGCTAGCTCCTTTAGAGTTAAGCGAGGGCGTGGCTGAGCTTTACCAATTGGAGGATCAGCGCTAACCTTCTTGCTCATTTCTAACAATCGATGTTCTATAGAGTTCTTAAGAGCGTATGTCTAATTACTTAGATAAGGTAATATATCTAAATAACGTAGGTAATTCCCTCATAGTTGTAGGAAATAAGTTGGAAATTTTTCACCGTTTTAAAAATAAACTTCTAAACTTTTAAGAGCTCGTAGCTTAAAGACCCTATTCCCAGCTCCTCCGATACTTCTAGCTGAGTATAGCTACGTACTTTATTCAGTTTTCCTAATATATCAGGAGGATCGATCTTTTCATCGATTAGTAAAGGACCCGCCCTATCCACTAGATCAACCGAGGCTTTATCTATCGCTACGGGATCTAAGGAGGCTAAAATGCCTACGTCGGGTATTAAGGGCCTTCCAGCTGGAGCTGCACAGTCGCATAAGGGCGTAACGTCTTGAACGAAGTTTAAGTACCCAACCTTCCCTTCCTTAAAGGCCTTTAACACCGCGTAGGCTGCATGCGCGACGTTAATTTGAAGCTTCTCACTACAGCCTTCAGGCCAAGAAAGGGCGTTCTCAGGACATACGAAGAGACAATGGCTACAGTTCATACATTTTTTGTCGTCTCTCTTAGGTATGCCGTTGACCATTTCTAAGGCATCGAAAGGACATTTTTCAACGCATTTTCCACAACCGCTGCACTTAAGCTCGTCTAATACGACCTTGTTAGCTGAGTGTTGTATGGCTTTTGCCCTCTTGGTTACGCATCCCATCCCGAGGTTCTTTATAGCTCCTCCAAATCCAGTCAGCTTATGTCCTTTAACATGGGATAGGACGATCATCGCATCTGCATTGAAGATCTTAGAAGCCACTTCAATTGAATCGATTTCACAACCTCTAACTCTCTTATCGAGCTTAACGCTTACTCCATCATATCCATCTCCATCCGCAATAACTATGGGAGCTCCTAAGGTGGATTCGCTAAAGCCGTTGAAGGCGGCCGTCTCGAGATATTTCTCCGCTGTAAACCTATTTTCGGGATAGATCGTAGTAGTATCGGTTACGAAGG